>JASFUJ010000468.1:0-3918 GCA_050050355.1 Acidobacteriota bacterium | reverse complement strand
TCCGGTCGTGGGTCATGGCGTGTGCTCCGCGGTCGTTTTGTCGTCGATCGCTCGGGGTCGGCACCCCGGATCGGCGGCGCTCGTCTCCAGGGTAGCGCAAGATCCGGGCCAATCCGGGTCCATTCCGACCCGGCCCGGTCTCCGGACCGGCGCAACCCCCCTCGGGGCTCGCCGCACGACCCATGGTCCGTCTTCCTCTCCACTATAATGCCGAGGGAGCGGTTCGCGCCGGAATCGGCGGGGAAGTGTCCGTACGAGAGGTCGCCCCCGTCCGCGGCCATCGGGATCGAACCAGGATCGAACGAGGAGACCCCTTTTGGTATTGAAGAAGCTGTTCGGTGGCGGGGACCGGAAAGACCAGGTCGCCGACGAAGCGAGCACGATCGAGGACCTGATCGTCCTGGAGCGCTACGAGGAGGCGGTGGACCGTCTGAAGGCCCGGCTCAAGCTCAACCCGGAGGACCTCCACGGCCACCTGCGGCTCGCCGAGGCGTACCTCGGGCTCGAGGAGCGTGGCAAGGCGCTGGACGAGTTCGTCTTCGTGGCGGAGGAGTACGCCCGGGACGGGTTCTACGATCGGGGCATCGCCCTGCTGGGCAAGGCCAAGCGCTTCGCCCCCGCCGACGGGACCCTCGACGAGAAGATCGAGGTCTTCAAGATCGCCAAGAGCTCGGAGCGCAGCCGCGGAGTGGCGGTCGAGGGCCTGCGCGAGGGGCGGGGCGGGGCGAACGCGGCGATCGTGTTCGAGCGCCTCTGGCACCAGGTGGCCGGCTCGGGCCTGATCCGGGAGCTGCAACCGGACGTGCTCCGGCGCCTGTTCACCGTCCTGGAGCTGCTGACCTTGAAGACGAAGTCGGTGCTCGCCCGCGCGGGCGACACGGGAGAGCGGCTGTTCTTCCTCCTGGACGGAACCGTCCGGGCTCTCGAGGCCGGCGAGGACGTGGACCGGGTCGACCGGGTGAGCGGGCTGCGCGACTTCGGCCCGGGGGACGTGATCGGGGAGAGCGTCCTGCTGGAGCGCAAGGCGTGGCCGGCGACCTACGTGGCGATCGACGAGGTGCGCCTGTTCGCGCTCGACCGGGAGGGCCTGGAAAAGGCGCTGCAAGGGAATCCCGACCCCCGCGGATTCCTTACCACCTTGCGGATGGAGCACAACGACCGCCAGATCGCGCTCATCCTGGAGCAGTTGCGTGGCGAAGGACCGTGACCGAAGAGGAAGAGACCCGATGATCCGACCGATCCGCATCTATCCGGACCCGGTGCTGCGCGTCCGTTGCCCCGAGGTGGAGGCCTTCGACGACGAGCTCCGGCGGCTCGCCGACGACATGGTGGAGACCATGCACGACGCCCCCGGGATCGGCCTGGCCGCTCCCCAGGTGGGAGTGGAGACGCGCCTCATCGTGGTCGACCTCTCGGTGGGGGAGGATCCGGAGCAGGTGCACGTCCTGGCCAACCCCGAGGTCCTGGAGCGCGACGGCGAGGGGACCGAGCTCGAGGGGTGCCTGTCGATCCCCGGGATCAGCGACAAGGTCGCGCGGGCCCGCTCGATCCGGGTGCGGGCGCAGGATCCGACCGGCGAGACCGTCGAGCTGGACGCCGAGGACTGGCTCGCCCGGGCCATCCTCCACGAGATCGACCACCTGGACGGGGTTCTCTTCGTCGATCACCT
Source organism: Acidobacteriota bacterium (assembly GCA_050050355.1). Lineage (GTDB taxonomy): Bacteria > Acidobacteriota > Thermoanaerobaculia > Multivoradales > DATKCC01 > JASFUJ01. Next base: position 2,249 of record JASFUJ010000468.1, on the reverse strand, counting down.
GCGGGGTCTGCGGCGCGAGCGGGTCAAGCGACAGCTCAAGAAGCTGGCCGAAGGCGGGGACCTGGCCCGCGAAGAGGCTCTGGCCTGATGGGTACGCCACGGATTCCGGCGGCGGTCGCGGCCCTGATTCTGGCCCTGGCCGTCGCGGCGGCGGGATGCGGTGGAGGAGGGGGCGGCGGTGGGGGCGGCGGCACCCAGCCTCCGACCGCGCCCCAGCCCTCGATCACCTTCACCGCGGGCTCCGCGACGGCTCCGGCGGTGCGGCTCGCCCGGGGACCGGGCTCCGGCTCGAGCGTCCTGGAGCTCCAGGTCCGGGCCGACGCCCTGACCGGCGTCTACGGCCTGGCGTTCGATCTGACCTTCCCGGGTGGGCTGCTCCGGTACGACGGGTTCGCGGAAGGCGGGTTCCTGGGGAGCGACGGCTCCGGGACCAGCGTCCAGGTGGCGGCCGTGGGCTCCGGACGCCTGGTGGTCGGTTGCACCCGCCTGGGGAGCGTGGGCACCGTCTCCGGCTCCGGGGTCGTCGTGACCCTCCGGTTCACCGCGGTGGGTGCCGGCGCGGGGGGCTTTTCCTTCTCCGACGCCACGGTGCTCGATGCGTCCGCCGCCGAGGTCGGCGGTGTGAGCTGGGCCGGCGGCACCGTGAGCACGACGCTCTGACCACCCGGCCTCCCCTCTGCGAACCGTTCTCGTCCGTTCTCGTTTCGACGCCGTTCCACTCCGACCGAATTCCATCACCATGACGCGACCATCCTTCTACGACACGCTCGAGCGGCGGCTCGTCCCGTTCAAGCCGCTCCACGAGGGACGGGTCGGCCTGTACACCTGCGGACCGACCGTCTACAACCACATCCACATCGGGAACCTGCGCACCTTTCTGTTCGAGGACCTGCTGCGCCGCACCCTGGAGTACCTCGGGTACGACGTGACCCAGGTCATGAACATCACCGACGTGGACGACAAGATCATCGCCGCCGCCGGCGAGGCGGACGTCGGGATCGACGAGTACACGGCCCCGTTCGTCGAGTCCTTCTTCCGGGACCTGGACACCCTCCACGTGGAGCGGGCCGAGCACTACCCGCGGGCGACCGAGCACGTCGGGGAGATGATCGGCCTGGTCCGGAGGCTGGTGGACCGGGGCTACGCCTACGAGACCGACGGCTCGGTCTTCTTCCGCATCGCCGAGGACGACGACTACGGGCGGCTGTCGCGGATCGACCCGTCCCAGGTGCGCCGCGGCGAGCGGGTGGCCACCGACGAGTACGACAAGGAGGACGTGCGGGACTTCGGTCTGTGGAAGGCCGCCAAGCCCGGCGAGCCCTCCTGGGACAGCCCGTGGGGTCCCGGCCGGCCCGGGTGGCACGTGGAGTGCTCCTCCATGAGCATGAGGTACCTGGGGGAGACCTTCGACCTCCACACCGGCGGCGTGGACAACATCTTCCCCCATCACGAAAACGAGATCGCCCAGAGCGAATCGGCCACCGGCGAGCCGTTCGTGCGCTGCTGGCTCCACGCCGAGCACCTGATCGTCGAGGGCGAGAAGATGTCGAAGAGCCTCGGCAACCAGTTCACCCTCTCCGACCTGCTGGAGAAGGGCGTTTCGCCGCGGGCCCTGCGCTACCTCTTCCTGTCGGTCCACTATCGCCAGAAGCTCAACTTCACCTTCGACTCGCTGGAGGCGGCCGGCCGCGCCCTGGCGCGGGTCGACGAGATGCGGTTCCGGGTCGAGAGCGCCGAGGAGCACGGCGACGGCCACTCCCGGGTGGCGGACGCGGCGGCGGGGCTGGAACGGGACTTCGCCGACGCCCTGGCGGACGACCTGAACGTCTCGAAGGCCCTGGCGGCCCTGTTCGGCTTCGTCAAGGACGTGAACAAGGCAGTGGAGGACGGCCTCATCGAGGGCGACCGGGAGCGGGTCTTCGAGGCCCTCGGGCGGGCCGACCGGGTGCTCGGGGTGCTCGATCCGGCGGAGTGGGCGGACGCGGACGGCGCCGGCGAGGACGACGCGGAGATCGAGGAGCTGGTCCGCCGGCGGGACGAGGCCCGGAGCGCCCGGGACTTCGCCGAGGCGGACCGCCTCCGCGACGAGCTCGCCGAGCGCGGCATCGTGCTGGAGGACACGCCCCGGGGTACCCGCTGGAAGCGGCGTTGATGGGCCTGCGCGACCGGTTCCGCCGGCTGCCCCACAACCGGGCCAGGGGAGCGGAGGCCGAGCGCCTGGCGGTCTCCTGGCTCCGCCGGCGCGGCTA
>JASFUJ010000467.1:0-3926 GCA_050050355.1 Acidobacteriota bacterium | reverse complement strand
CAACTCGAGCGCTACGTGTTACCGGCGACGGTCCGGCTCGGGGACTGGGACCGGTTCTTCCGCTATCTCCTGACGGCGGCCACCCTCCGGGACCTGGCACGGACCCTCGACGACCCGACCATCCTCCAGGCCCTCGCCCGGAGCGGCCGGCTGGCCCTGGCCGAGGCGCTCGTGGGCCGGCTGGCGGATCCGGCGGACCGTGCCCGGGGCTGGGCGGTGCTGGCGGCCGTTCCCTCGCCCGCCGAGCCGGAGTTCCAGCGCCTCGTGACCGCGCTCCAGGCCGAGCTGGACGGGATCGCGGAGACGCCTTCTACAGTGGATTCAGTGGACCTGGTGGGCGACGAGGCGCTCCGCCGCCGGAGCGAGGCGCTGGCCAGCGCGGGCCGGCTGCTGGCTCCCCGGCTCCGCGCCCGCTGGACGGGGTGGATCGCGCCGCTCGACGCCTGCCCCGAGCTCGCCGACCGGGTGCGTTCCGCGGTGGTGAAGGGCTTCTTCGACGCCGGCCACGCCGATGCGGACGAGCCGTGGACGCTCCTCGCCGAGGTGCGAGATTCCGAGGTCCTGGTCCGCTTGCTACCGGGCCTGCTGGCCAGGGCCGCCGCGGCCGAGCCCGGCGGGGATCCCCTGCACTGGCTGGATGTCGTGCGCGCTCGCCTGCCCCAGACCGAGGCCGATCCCCGGATCCCGTGGTCCGTCGGTCTGGCGCTCCTCGGGGGTCTCGACCAGGGAGCCGCCGACGCGGCGGCGGAGTGGCGGCGGCTTCGAGATCGGCTTCGGAATCGGCTTCGAGCTGGGCCCGGCGGCGCGGCGGCGGCACCCTGGGACCGGAAGCTCCTGGAGCAGGGGAGCGCCCTGTGGCCCCGGCTGACCGACGACCAGCTCCGGGAGCTCGAGTCCGAGCTGGACCACCCGAGCTCGACGGCCCACCTGCGGGTGCTGGTGGCCGAAGGGCGGCGGGACCCGGGTTCCTTCCGGCAGGCGCTCACGATCCTGCTGGAGGTCCCGGACGGCGTGGAGCGACTCTCGCTCTACCTGCGCACGCTGGGGAGCCTCCGCGGCGCCGCCGGGCCACCGGCCCGGGAGATCCGGTCCAGGGTGAAGGCGCTCCTCGTCCACCTGGCAGAGATCCAGTACGCGGTGGCTCCGGAGGATCTCTGCCGCGCCCTGGACCTGGTCGCCCGGTACCTGCCGCGCCGGCTCCGGCGCACCGTCGACGGCGCCCTCGCCGCCCCCGGAAGCAGCGCGAGCACGCTACGGAGCCTGGCCGGGCTGGGAGAGGAGAAGAGGCTTCTAGAGGAGCTTCTGACCCGGGCCGAGACCTACGCCGCCATGGCGGCCGCGAACGCCGCCGAAGGCTTCGAGCTCCGGGCGCAGGTCCTGATCCGCCTGGCGTGCCGGCTCCTGGGGCAGGGTGCGGAGCCGGATCCCCTCCTGACCGGGGTGGCGGACCGCCTGCTGCCCGAAGAGGAGGACCGCCTGAGGGCGGAGGCCGCACGGGCCGTGGCGGCGGAGCGTCCAGAGCTGGCGGAGGGACTGTGCTCCGGCATCCGCGACCGGCGCCTGCGGCTCCGGACCCGGCTCGAGGTCCTCCCCCCGGGCGCCGGTCGATCCGAAGAAGGCGACCTGGTCGCGCCCGAGAACCTCTATCGGGCGGCCGTCCGGTTCGACGCGGTGGAGGACGAGCTGTGGACCCTCGGCGGCCTGCTGCAGGAGCCCGAGGAGCCCGCGGCCCTGGCTCGGACGCTGTTCGAGGAGGTCCGGAGCCCGGGACGGAGGATCGAGGCCCTGGCGGCCCTGGCCCGGCACGGGTTGCGCCACCAGGAGCGCCGGCGCCGGCCGGGGCCCCGGGACCGGCTGGCGGCGGTCCTCCCCCTCAAGGAGTCCCTGGGAGTCGTCGAGTCGGACCCCTGGCTCCTGGCGCTCACCCCCGAGCTGGTTTCGATCGGGAGCCACCTCGGGGCGCGCGAGGCGGTGGCCGAGCTCCAGGAGGCCTTCGAACGGGTGGCGGAGATGGACTCCGTGCCGTGGGACCGGCGGGAGCGGGTCCTGATCGAGCTTCTCGGAAGGATCGAGCCCCTGTTCTTCAGTGACGAGCCGGCCGAGCCCGTGGACGCACCACTGGCACACGTCCCCCGGACCGAGCGGGCCCGGCGTGCGGCGGAGCTGGTGATCTGGCTGGCGCGCCTGCCGCTGAGGATCGAGGGCCGGCCGGCGGGCCGGCACTTGCGGGAGCGGTGGCATCGCCTGCTGCCGGTGCTCACGGCGATCGGCGAACGGGTCGAGCGACGGCTTCCCCGGCGGGGGAGTCTGCGCCGGGTCCTCGACGGGCTCGGCTCGCTCCGGGCCGGGCCGGCCGCGGCCCTCGAGGACTCGGCCCGTCGCGGGAGGGAGTGGTCTCCGGAGCACCGGGAGGTGTTCGAGCTGTGCCTCGCCTCTCCGGAGGAACGCCGGGAGAGACTCCGGGAACGTCTCGGGGCGACCCGGCGGCTCGACGGCGGGAACGGCCCGGTGGAACCGGAGACCGCCCCGAGCTGGACCCTGAGCCTGATCCGGAGCTGGGCCTGGCTGCTCGCCGGTGGAGAGGAGGAGCCGGCGATCGGGACGGCGCTCCTGGCCCGGCTCGACCCCGGTCCTGGGCGGGATCGCACGGTGCTGGAGCTCGTCCGGAGCGCCCCGATCTCGGGTGGGACGGCCTCCGAGCTGGTCGGGCTCTTGCCGGCCGAGGACGGTGCGGTCCGGAGCGAGTGGACGGTCCGGCTCGGGCTGCGGTTCCCGGAGGAGGTGGCCGAAACGGACTGGCTGGCGGCGGTGGCGGATCTCGTCGCCCGGGACCGCCTCGACCCGGCGGATCCGGCGACGCTCCCGGTTCGCCGAAAGCTGTGGACCACCGGATCGGACCGGGCCGCCGCGGAGCTCGGGGACGCGGCTCTCCGCGCGCTCGCGACCGGTGGGGGAGCGGGTGGGCAGCGGGCGGCGCGGTGGTTCCTGGGTGCCTGCGTGAAGCCGCGGCTCGGGGAGGCCGCCCCGGCGGAGGCTCATCGCAGATGGGAACGGATGCGCCGGGCCCTCGAGCGGGCGAGGACCCTGCGGACGAAGGACGATCCCGGCGGCGAGCCTCCCGACGGGGCGGAAGGTCGGACCCCGCGGGACGACGGCGACGAGCCCGCGCCCGAAGAGCCCTCGGCGGCGAAGGGGCGGCTGGCGAGGTTCCGGCGATGGACCGGGACCTGGGCCCGGCGACCGTTGCGGCCGGACGAAGCCCCCTTCCACGAGGCGCGGAGCCTCGCCCTCCTGACGGGTTTCCTGGCGCTTCCGGTTCTGCCTCACTTCCAGGGCATTCTCTTCGGCTGGGAGGCGCCGCGGGCGGGCCCGGAGGCCGTGTCGTGGGGCGTGGTCGCGCTGGTGATCCTCTCCGCGGTTCACGGGCTTCTGGTCGGGTCCTACCTGGCCTGGTCCACGTCGGCCGACCGGACGGTGCATCGGCCGATCCGCTGGCTGCGGACGGTGCTCGCTGCCGTGCCGCTCTTCGGCCTCTGGACGGTCCCTGTCTGGAAGTGGCTCCTGTCCCGGAGAGAGGGGTGGGTGCGCCGTGCGCCGGAACCGGCCCCGAGCATGGGAACCGGTCGGAGGATCCTCCGGGGGCTCCAGCCCCGGAGATTCGCCGAGCGGTTGGGAGGGTGGGCGGGCCGCCCGTCCGTCTTCGTGGGCCTCTTCCTGGTCGATCTGGTGACCTTGACGGTGACGCTGCGGGTTCTGAGCGGCGCCGAGGGCTTCCACCGGCCGATGGTCTGGATGGCGGGCGGGGTTCAGCTCCTGTTCTGGGTCGTCATGCTCGGTGGGCTCGTCTGGTGGGTCCGGTCGCGCCGGCTGACCGGGTGGCCGGCGGTGGCGCTCCTCTCGCTCTCGGCGTGCTGGTTGCTGCCGGT
>JASFUJ010000466.1:0-3929 GCA_050050355.1 Acidobacteriota bacterium | reverse complement strand
GGGCCGGCTGGTGCACCGAGTGGCAGGTGGTGCAGCCGACTCCGGCCTGGGCGTGCTCGCTGGTGAAGAAGCGCGGGTGGGTGTCGGTGTGGCACTCCAGGCAGGCCTGGCTCGCCACCTTGGCGGGAACGTCGTCCCCGTAGGCCAGGATGTTGCCCTGGCCGCCACCGTCCTCCACGTGGCCCGCGGCCCCTTCGTGGCAGGAGATGCAGCTTCCGCCTTCGACGTCGTACTGTCCCCAGGCCGGATCGTCCAGGACCGTGTGCGGGTTGCCCGCGAACTGCTCGACCTGGTCGGGATGGCATTCGGCGCAGGTCGTGGCGCTCGGCATCTCCGCCTGCGCCGCGGCCAGCGAGGCGATTCCCAGCAGGAGGAACAGGGAGGCCCCGGCCACGCCGAGTGGCGTCAAGAGTCTCTTCTGTCGCATGTCATTCGCCCTCATCATCGATGTGCCGCGGCGTCGGGCGCGGCGGTTGAACTGTGGTACCTGCGGTGCTCCTTCGAAGCACTCGATGGAGCGTTCGCTTGCGAGAACACTGGAAATCTTGTCATCTCCTCCCCTCTCTCATCCGTTCAGACCTTCATCTTCGACATGTTCCGTGCCGATTCAGCGTAGTGTCGGGGTCGATTCCTGTCGAGACCTGCCCGGGTAGGCACGGCCGAACCGGGATCCCTTCGGTGACCCGGCTCCCGGGGTGGTCCGGCCCCCGTTCGTTCGGGTGGACCGGGTCATCCTCCGGCTCCGACCAGGAGCTCCTCGTCCGTCGGCGGCGTCGGGCTGTCCTCGACCAGGAAGACGTGGCACTGCTCGCAGTCGATCGAGATCACGTGCTCGCCGTCGGCGGTCTCCATCCCTCCGTCGTGGCAGCGCCAGCAGCCCGGCGACTGCTCGTGGCCGATGTGGTTCGGGTGGGTGGTCCAGTCGGTGTCCATCTCCGGGAAGACGCTCCGGCCGTACACCTGCGACGCCACCTCCGCGGCCTTCTCGACGATGCTCTGCTGGTTGCGCCAGACCGCCGGGTACTCCTCCCGGTAGAAGTTGAGCAGATGGTCCTGGACGGCTTCCACTCCTGCCTCGTTGGACGGGTACTCGTCCTTTTCGACCGCGGCGAGGGCCTCCCGCTTGAAGTAGGGGAGCGTGGCCAGCTCCGGCCGCGCCAGGAGCTCCTGGTCCAGGGCCTTGTCCGGCGGCTCGAACAGGTGGGTCGGCCGGTTGTGGCAGTCGATGCAGTCCATCACCCGGGCGCGGCGCTCGAGCTCCTCCTCCGGGGGCAGCTCCTCGCCGCGGGTGTAGACGCGGCGCTCGCCGTCGGGACGGGTGAGCTCGACCCAGAGCATGTTCTCGCGCTCGTCGTTCTCGGAGACGTAGCGGATGCGGTTGTCGGAGTAGATGTGCCACCAGTGGATGCCGCCGTGGCGGCCCAGGTCGAGGCTGCCACCGCCGGTCTTGAGGATCATGGCGGTGTAGCTGGGCGTGTTCTGCTCGTCGTCGTCGAACCGGGCGAACACCCGCACCTTGTCGCCGTGGTGCTTGGCGGGCCAGTGGCACTGCTCGCAGGTCTCGCGCGCCGGGCGCAGGTCCTCGAGGGGCGTCTCGATGGGCCGCGGGTAGGTGTCGAGCGCGGTCTTCCAGACCTGGCGCAGGCCGTCCACCTTGGAGCGCACGAACCAGGAGGCGCCGGGGCCGATGTGGCACTCGACGCAGGCGACCCGGGAGTGGGGCGACTGCTGGTAGGCGGTGTACTCCGGCTGCATCAGGTCGTGGCAGGCGGTGCCGCAGAACTCCACCGTCTCCAGCTCGTGGACCGCGAAGTAGGAGCTCGCGCCGAAGATGATGGCGTTGATCACGGTCAGCAGCAGGATGACGGTCGCCAGCCGCCGGAGCTGAGGGTCGTTGAAGTCGAGCCTGGGATAGCGCGCCCGCTCCGCCCGGGAGACGCCCGCGGCGATCAGCTTGCGGCGCCGGAACCACATCCCGATCGGCTGGAGGATCAGCCCGAGGATGAAGAAGCCGGGCAGGATCATGTAGGCGAAGATGCCGATGTACGGGTTGCGGAAGCCCCCGGCCATCTCCCCGATCAGGAAGATGATGATCGACACCGCCGCGACCGTCGTGAGGACGATCCCGAAGATGGTGATCGGATTGTTGGCGTAGTTGAACAGCCGTCCGAAGAGGCCGCGCCGCTCGTCTGCACTCATCTCACCCTTCCTCTCTCCGTTCCTCCGGACACCTGGTCGAGACCGGCTGCCAGCGTAGCGTAACGCCAGGCGAGATCGTTCCGCAAGCCGGAGGAGTGGCGAAGCCGGCTCCCCGGCGCACCGTCGGGGTGCGGCGCGCGGACCGGCTTCGCGGTGGTGAAGAACACGGGTCGGTGCCCGTCGTCCGGTGAATCAATGGCCCAGGAACGCCGCCAGGATCCCGAGCACCAGCAGCAGGCCGATCGCCACCGCGGTGAACCCCCAGAACCGGATCTTGCGGAGCTGGGTCGCCGACGGCGGGTCGACCAGCTTGGACTCGAGCTCGCCGCGCTCGACCAGGCGCTGGTACTCCTGGGGCCGTTCCTCCTTGAACCGCTCCAGCGGCATGGAGCCGGTGAAGATCACCGGATCGAGCGGGAAGCTCTCCGGCCGCAGGTGCGTGTGGAAGAAGTGGAACACGAAGATGAACCCGACCGCCAGGAGCGCCTCGTCGCTGTGGATGACGAACGCGCCGTTGAGCATCCAGCCGGGCAGGAACGTGGCGAACAGCTCGGGGAACCAGAGCGCCAGCCCGGAGCTGCCGATGATCGCCACGCCCCAGAAGACCGCGAAGTAGTCGAACTTCTCCCAGTAGGTGAACCGGTCGTAGACCGGGCGCTTCCTCAGGTAGAGGAAGTAGCGCAGGTTGTTCAGCAGGTCGGTCAGGTCCCTGGTCCGCGGGACCATCGACTTCCAGCCCCAGAGCAGGCCGCTCTCCTTCTCCACGACGCCGCGCTTGATCAGGGTGCCGACGTGGAAGAAGAAGTAGCCGAAGGTGAGCACCGCGGCGATCCGGTGGAGGAAGCGGGTCACCGCCACGCCCCCCACGAAGGAGACCGCCGTCTGGGCCCACTCGGTGTAGTGGAACTTGAGCGGCAGGCCGGTGGCGGCGAGGGTCAGGAAGGTGACGATGACGGTGGCGTGGACCAGCACCTGGGTGTGGGAGAACCGGCGGATCCAGGGGCCTTCCTTGGTGCGCTCGCTCTCGAGCTCGCCGCGGGAGAACGCCACCAGCGTCCGCTGCAGCCAGAGCAGCGTGTGGATCCCGAAGAACCCGAACACCCCGATCAGCAGCGAGGTCATGAACAGCCACAGGAGGTAGAGCGCCCGGTTGTCGTCCGGATTGGACGGCTCGGCGTGCGGATCGAACGACAGGAAGGCCGGGCTCACGTTGTCGTGGCACTGACCGCAGGTGGCCATCAGGTTGTCCGGGTGGATGCTCGACGCCGGGTTGTCCTCCGCCAGGTTGTTGTGGGGCGTATGGCAGTCGGAGCAGATCGCGCCGGCGACGAAACCGAGGTCGGTGACCTCGCCGTGGAAGCTGTGGCGGTAGCTCGCCAGGGCGTCCTCGTGGCAGTTGCCGCAGGTCTCCGGGAACCCCAGCCGCACGTCGCCCACCTGCGGATGCTCGACCGTGTGGGAGGAGTGGCAGGTCTCGCAGACGGGACCTTCGGTCGAGCCCGCCTCCCAGATCTCCCCGTGGACGCTGCTCCGCCATTCGTCGAGGATCCCCATGTGGCAGGAGCCGCAGGTCTCGGGCACCCGCTGGTGAGAGACCGTCGATCCGGCGTCGTCGACGGGCCGGATCCCGTGGTCGCCGTGGCAGTCGCTGCAGGACGGCGCGACGGTCACCAGGCCGGAGAGCAGCAGGCCCCGCCCGTGGACGCTCTCCAGGTAGCCGGAGATCAATC
>JASFUJ010000465.1:0-3929 GCA_050050355.1 Acidobacteriota bacterium | reverse complement strand
CGGGGGACGGTCGCGGCGCACCTGGAGCTCGCCCCCGGCGACCGGCTCACCCTCTACCGGTGGCGCGGGCGGCCGCGGGCCTTGGTCCAGGAGACGGCGTCGCGCACCGCCGCCGTGCGCCGGGCGCGCCTGCGGACGTGGAGCCGCTTCCGTAGCGATTCCAGGCTGGCGGAGCTCGTGGGCGAGCGCTTCCCCGGGCTCGGCTTCTCCGGGCTGGAGATCCTCTCCCGGGGGGTCTCGGGACGGGTGGGCGCGATCCGCCTGCTGGGGGAGGGAGGGCGCTCGGCCCGGGTCGAGGGGCTGGCGGTGCGCTGGACTCTGGACCTGCCGGACACCCGGTTCGATGCCCGGCGGGTGGAGGGGCCTGGGGCGGAGCCGGGCTGGATGTTCACCGGCGGCGGCTGGGGGCACGGCGTGGGCATGTGCCAGATCGGGGCCTACGAGATGGCCGGCCGCGGCCTCGACTACCGGGAGATCCTTGCGTACTACTACAACGGCGCCCGGCTGGGGCGGGTGGTGGTCCGGTAGGCCTCAGGGGGTCCGGAGGACGGCCCGGACCGGCGAGGCGTCGAGGCCGGCGAGCTTGAGGGGCAGGGCGATCAGCTCGTAGATGCCGGGGGGCACGTGGTCGAGCACGAGGCCTTCCAGGTTCGCGACGCCACCCCGGATGAGGGCGTGGTGGGCGAGCAGGTCCTCACTGTGGAAGGGATCGACCGAGGGGGTGTCGAGGCCGACCAGGAGGGCGCCCGCCTCGCCCAGCGCCCGGGCGAGCTCGGGGGAGAGGGCGGAGAAGCGCTCGGGGAAGGGAGACCCGCTTCCGGCCGGCTCGCCGGCCCGAACGCTTCCGGTCTTGAGCAGCAGGCGGGGCGGGTCCGCGAGATCGACTCCCCCGGCTCCTCCCCCGGGGCCCTGGGCCACGTGCTCCGGCGTGATCAGCGGCTCCGGCGGCACCTGGACCACGCGACAGGGGCCCAGGAAGGGCTCGAGGGGCAGGTCGGCGATGGTGGCGCCGCCGGCCTCGGCGTGGAACGGGGCGTCGGCGTGGGAGCCCAGGTGGGGCGTCGTCGTGACGGCCGAGACGTTCACCGTGCCCCCCTGCTCGATGGACCAGGTGAGCTCGGCCCGGAAGGGGGTGTCGCCCGGCCAGACGGGCGTCGCGGCGGAGAGGGTCGGCGAGATGTCGTAGAGCATGGCGGGATTGTACGCCGGCCGCCCGGTTGCCCGGAGAGCCCGTCTTCTCTCGATGCCCGAGACGTCGAGGTCGTCGATCCCGGCTCCGGGGACCGTCTGGTTCGCCCATTCGTGCCTGCATTTGTCTGCTACCATGCAGGCATGGCCAGGCAGCTCACGATCCGAGGAGTCCCCGACGAGACCGCGAACCGGCTGAAGCAGCTCAGCCGCGAGCGCGAGCAGAGCATCAATGCCACCGTGCTCGAGATCCTGAACCGGGCCCTGGGCACCGAAGAGCGACGCCGGCACCTCGAACGGTACGCCACCTGGACCCCCGCCGACCGGGCGGAGTTCGATGCGGCTCTCCGGGCGCAGCGCACGATCGACGATGAGCTCTGGCGCTGACGCTTCCATCGGCCGACTGGTGCTCGACACATCAGCCTACTCCTGGATGCGGAGTGGCCACGATACGGTCCTGGATCTCGTCGCCGCAGCCGAGATCGTCATCGTCCCGGTGACGGTGCTCGGAGAGCTCGAGGGCGGATTCGAGCTGGGAACCCGACAGCGGGAGAACCGGACGACCTTGCAGGAGTTCCTGTCGGAGCCTTTCGTCACGGTTCGCCCCACGTCACCGGGCATCGCCCGGCGCTACGGCGAGATCTTCGCGCAGCTCCGGAGAGCCGGAACACCGATCCCCGTCAACGACCTCTGGATCGCAGCCACGACCCTCGACTGTGGCGGTCACCTGCTCACCTTCGACGACCATTTCCGCTCGGTACCGGGTCTCTCGCTCACCGTGCTCGAGCAGCCCTGAAGCGGCCTCGCGGCCGAGGACCGGCTCCGGATCCTGTTCGGTCCATAGCTTCCGGTGGGGGCTCACGGACCTCCGAGGGCCTTGCGGAGGCGGGACCAGCGCTCCCGGGCGAGATCGTCCTCCCGCCGGCGAACGGGGTCCTCGGGAATCGGCCAGCCGTGCAGTCGAGCGGTGAGGGCGATCAGGTCGAGGCCGGCGCGGATGGAATCGGGGGGCGAGGCCACGGTCCGAGCTTCCTGCCGCTCCCGCTCGCCCGCGGCGCGCTGGTCTTCCACCCAGCGCCGGAGATCTTCTGGAGTGGGGCTCGAGGGCATCTCGCCACGAGATGACCGCACCTCGGTGGCGGTCCGGTTCCGATCCGGGTCCGCCCTCACGCCTGGAGCGTCTGGGCGGGCGGGATCTCGGTGGCGCGGCGGGCGGGGAGCCAGCAGGCGGCGCCGGCGGCGGCGAGGAGGACGGCCGCGACGGTGACCAGGGTTCCCGGGTCCGCGGGCTCGACGCCGAACAGCAGGCTCTCGACGAACCGGCCGAGCCCCTGGGCCAGGACCAGGCCGAGGGCGACGCCCAGCGCCACCTGGAGCACCCCGTGGCGGACGACCAGCCACGCCACCTGGGCGCGGTGTGCGCCGAGGGCCATGCGCAGGCTGAGCTCCCGGGTCCGCTGACCGACCGCGAACGCCAGGGAGCCGGTGATGCCGGTGACCGCGATCGCCACGGCGAGGGCGGCGAAGAGCCCGAGGAGGAGCGCGGTCAACCGCGGCGAGGCGACCGACTCGGCGACGATCCGCTCCAGGGGTCGGATCTCGGCGACCGGCTGGTCGGGATCGACGGAGTAGACCAACCCCTCGAGATCGGCCGCCAGGCCATCCGGCGCGCCCCGGGTGCGCGCGATCAGGCGGAACGCCCCGCCGGTCTGTTCCATCGGGCGGTAGACCGTGCGGTAGATCCGATCCTCGGCGCCGTAGCCCCGGGTATCGGCGACCACGCCGACGACCGTTGCCCAGGTGGCTCCGTCGTCCGTCGAGAGGCGTCGTCCGACCGGATCGCGCTCGCCCCAGAAATGCTCCGCCGCCGAGCGGTTGACGATCGCCACCGGCGGCGCGTCGGCGTGGTCCCGCCGGGAGAAGGCGCGTCCCTGGAGCACCGGGATGCTCAGGGCCTCGAAGAAGCCGGGGCTCGCCTCCCGCAGGTCAGCCCGGGGCTCGACCGCTTCCGGGCCTTCGGGGCGTCCTTCGACGGTGACCTCCTGGAGAAACGGGCTGCCGGTCGTCGCGAACGGGAACCGGTCGGCGGCCGCTGCCGCCACCACCTCGGGATGGGCGTTCAGCCGGTCGAGCAGGTCGTGCCAGAAGCCCCGGCTCAGTGCCGCGGCTTCCTCCGGCGTCAGGTCCCCCTCGACGGAGCTGTACTTGGACCAGTTGAGGCTGATCTCGGCGGTCAGCACCCGGTCGGGGTCGAACCCGAGCTGGACCCGCTGGAGCCCGAGGAAGCTCCGGATCATCAGTCCGGCGCCGGCCAGGAGCACCATGGCCAGCGCCACCTGTCCGACCACCAGCGCTCCGCGGAGCCCACGCCGGCGAGAGCCGATCGAACCGCGCCCGGAGTCCGTGCGCAGCGCCCGGGCCAGGTTGAACCGGGGCGGCAGGGCCATGAGCCCGAAGACCAGCCCCGTGCCCACGGAAAGCACGAGGGTGAAGGCCAGAACCCAGCCGTCGAGGCCGATCTCGGCCGCCCGGGGCGTGGTGCGCGCCACCAGCTCGGTCAGGGCATCGAGGCCCAGGTAGGCCACCAGCAGTCCCGCAATGCCGCCGGCGACCCCCAGCAGCGTGCTCTCGATGAGGAGCTGACGGACCAGACGGCCGCGGCTTGCACCGAGCGCCGCCCGTGCGACCAGCTCCCGCTCCCGGCGGCGCGAGCGGGCGAGGCCCAGGTTGGCGAGGTTGGC
>JASFUJ010000464.1:0-3935 GCA_050050355.1 Acidobacteriota bacterium | reverse complement strand
GAGGAGCGCCTGCTGGCGCGGGCCGGTGTCCACTCGCCCGAAGACCGGGAGCGCTACCACCGGGCGGCGGCGCAGCGCACCGTCAAGGCGGTGGGCAGCTACGCCGCGTTCGCGGCCCGGGGAGACGCCCGCCACATGCCCCTCGTCGAGCCCACCTTGCAGCGGGCCCTCGATCACCTGGGGGCGCTGCCGGAGTCGCGCGAGATCGTCCCTTCTCTGAGAGAGTCCCTCGAACGCTGGCGCGCCCGGTCTCCGTGAAGCCCCAGGCCGGTCCGGACGATCCGTCGGGGGCGCGGGTTTCGCCCTGCGCCTCTGGTAGACTCCTCCGGTAATCACCGGGCGGCCGGTCCTCCGGCGGCCCCAGGAGAGCTCACCATGCCGCACACGATAGGAGCGATTCTGATGTTCGGACTCGGTGTCCAGGAGCTCCTGATCATCTTCGCCATCATCCTGGTGATCTTCGGCGCCTCGAAGCTCCCCCAGCTCGGCCGCGGTCTCGGCGAGGGCATCCGCAACTTCAAGGTCGGCCTCAAGGACGAGGGCAAGGACAGCCTCGACGAGGGCGGCTCCGAGAAGCACGACGAGGCGCGGTAGCGAGCCCCCCCCCGCGCGCAGACTCCTAGTCCCGCGCGAACAGCTTCGCGGTCGCCGCGGTCCGGGCCGTCGTCCGCCACACCTCCCGGTTGTGGTCGGCGTAGATCCGCAGCACCTTGCGCACGTACGCGCGAGTCTCCCGGTACGGGGGCACCCCGCCGTGGCGGGAGACCGCGTTCGGGCCGGCGTTGTAGGCGGCCAGCGCCATGGGGATGTCGCCGTCGAACCGGTCCAGGAGGCGTGACAGGTACGCCGCTCCGGCTTCCAGGTTCCGGTCCGGATCGGTAAGGTCTCCCGAGCGTCCCAGCCAGCGCGCCGTCGACGGCATCACCTGGGCCAGACCCACCGCGCCCACCGGAGAGACCGCGTCCGGGAGGAAGCTCGACTCCGCCTCCACCAGGGCCGCGAGGAGCAGGCCGTCCAGACGATGACGGTGCGCCGCCTCGTCGATCTCGCCGCCGTAGGGCAGGCCGTGCAGGAAGTCCCGCTCGATCCCGTCGTCCAGGTGCCTGCGGAACAGCTCGAAGCTCGCCGGACTCTCGCGGATCACGTCGCTCAGGTCCTTGCGTGCCATTCCCTCCAGGCGGCGGCCTTCCGCCGCGCGGCCCACGAGCCAGTCGGCGACCTCCTGGAGGCGGGCGATGTGCTCGAGATCCGGCGGGTCGGGGATGGAGTCGGGGACCGGAACCGAGGGAACCGTCGGATCGGTGTCCAGTCCGAGGAAGAGGAAGATGACGACCGAGGTCACGATCGCCCGTCGGGAAGCTTTGCGTACACGGAATCCAGACATGGTCGTGCGCCTATGCGATCGGAATTGGATTGGTGCTCGGGGTACAGGGTCGGCTCAGGCGGGAGCCGGCGAAAGACGGAGCTCGTTGGGGGGAGAGTGTGTCTCGGACCGTTCGGTGTCGTGTCCGCTCTGCCTTGCGTAGTCGGGTTCTGGTCGTCTACGGTCGTTCAGAGGCGTACAGCTCCCGCCTGACTACGCATCCAAACATGAGAAGGTGGAGGGTTATTCCCGGCCGGAACCGCTCGTCTCCGGGCGGGTCCGGCGGAGGCCGCCGCTCAGGAGCGGCGCGCCTTGCGGTGGGCGCTGCGCAACGACTCGACGTCGATGTCCAGGCCGCTCGTCTTGTTGCGCAGGGTGTTGCGGTGGATCCCCAGCGACTTGGCGGAGCGCCCGATGTTGAAGCTGTTCGCCTCCAGGGAGGAGACGATGAACTGCTTCTCGAACTCCTGGCGCGCCTGTTCCAGGGTCAGGCCGTGGTGGACGAGCTCGTCCACGATCTCACGCAGTCGACCATTGAGATTCTCCAGAGCCATGACAGTCGCGGGAACCCCCGAAGCCTAGCACACGGCCCCGGCCGGCGGGTCACTTGCGGGTCAGCCGGTCGCCGGAATAGACGACGTACCGCGACTCCAGGATGCGTGCGAGGGCGGTGTGGTCCTCGCTGGCGAGGATCGCCAGCTCACCCATGACGACCGGCGGGAGGCCCGGCTTGTGGGCGCGGTAGATCGTGAACACGTCGCCCGGCAGCACGTCGTCCTCCGCTCCCCGATCGACGAAGACCAGGGTGCCCTGGCCCATGGAGACCACCGGGTCGTCGGCGCGCAGGATCGTGGGGGCGCCCTCCAGCTCCTGCGCGGAGACCGGCAGGTTGATCGGGCGCATCCGCGAGCGCCGTCCCAGGGGGACCGGCCTGGGCTCGAACGCGCGCAGGCCGTCACCCACCCGGATCGGACCACAGGCTTGCAGGATCTCTCCGATGGCCGTCTCGGCCTGGACCGAGAGCACGCGGACGCGGCCCAGGTAGCGGTAGAACCGGCCCACGCTCCGCCGCTCGTGGGGGTGGACCACCCTCTCCCGCGGGGAGACCACGGTGAGGATCTCGCCGGGGGTCAGGCCGGTGCCGGCGCCGCCGTCCAGGTAGACCACGTCGCCGGTGGCCAGGTCGTAGCGGACGGTCTCCCGGCTGTACTCGTAGATGCTGCGCCATCGGTGCTCGCTCGCCGGGCCCGCCAGGCTCGGGGTCAGGGCGCCGTGCTCGGAGCCGATCAGCCGGAACGGAAACTCCTCGTCCGCGCTGCCGACGTAGCCCGAGCAGTAGATGTCCGCCTCGGCGCCGAGGGGCACGGGGGCGCCGGTGGCCTGGTCGGTGGTCAGCAGGCCGCGCATCGAGTCGTCCTCTTCCGTCCCGGGTCCGCCGGGCGCCTCCTCGTCGCGCACCCCTTCGGCGTACTCTTCGGCGGTGGTCACCTCCACGTCGACGAGCAGGGGATCGCCGGGATAGATCCAGTGGGCGTCCAGAATGTAGCGGTTCTGCTCCCAGAGCTGGGGCCAGAGGTACGGGTCGCCGTAGAACCGGGAGGCCAGGTCCCAGAGCGTGTCGCCGCGGACGATGGTGTACACGGTCGCCCCGCCCGGGAAGTCGGCCGGCGGATCCCACGCGGTCCAGTGGTCGCCCACCAGGTGCAGATCCCGCGGCGGGTTCTCGTCAGCGGCCACCCCCCCGGCGACCAGAAGGGCGAGGGTGGAAGTGAGAGCGATGACGCACCCTTTGTTCATGTTGGACCCCTTGGCGCTCAGTCCACGGCGAGAAGGGGTGTCGTGCTCCACGAGGGCAGACGGCTCGGGGTAGACGGCACCCTTCTATAGTGAATCGTCTATGGGAAACTACCGCGTCGGGCTTGCTGTGTCAAGGTTTATGGCCCAAAACCTCAAGCAACGCTTGAGGGTCCGGGTCCGGTTCAGCGCAGATCGGCGAGCCGGTCCTCGGCGACCGCGGCCGCGGTCGTTCCGGGAAACCGGCGGATCACTTCCCGGTAGCTCTCCCGGGCGCCGTCGCCGTCGCCCAGCGCGGCCTGGGTCTCGCCGGCCTTGAGCAGCGCGTCGGGGACCTTGTTGCCGTCGGGAAAGCGGCTCGCGGTCTCGCGGAACGCGGCCAGCGCCGCCTCCAGGTCCCCCCGCGCGTAGCGCGCTTCACCGATCCAGTACTGCGCGTTGTCCGCCAGCTCGGTGCCGGAGTGGGCCTGGAGGAACTGCCGGAAGGTGGACTCGGCGTCCACGTACCGGCCCTGGTGGTAGAGGGTGTAGCCCCGGTCGTAGAGCGACTGGGCATCGGCGGTGAGCGCTCCTCGTGCCCCTCCTCCGGCAGCGTCGGCCGATCCGGCCGACTCGGCCACCGGCTCCGCGGGCATCAGCGGCTCCTCCACGGCCCGCGGAGGGTTCCGGGCGGGCCGCTCCATCGGCTCCATCGGCGGCTCCTCGATGTCTTCGATCTCGAATCCCCTCTGCGAGCGGTCGGGCCGACCCGGTTCGTTCGAACGGACCGGTTCCGCCA
>JASFUJ010000463.1:0-3942 GCA_050050355.1 Acidobacteriota bacterium | reverse complement strand
GGCGTCTGCCGGCGAGTGTCCGTGTCGCTCCGCGGGAAAAAGTCTCTCACATCCCGCGCGAGCCCGTCGGAACGGAGCAGGACGGCGGGGCCCGCGGCCCATCCGGCCGGCTGAAGCCGGCCGGCCGGGAGCGCAGCGCCCCACCTGTGCGAAAATCCCCCTCCCGTGCCCCACCCGTCCCCCTCCCCCTTCGACCACCTCGACACCGCCGCCGTCGCCCGGACCCTGTCGCAGATCGCCGAGCGGGAGGAGGACCTGGCCGATGCGCTCTTCGAACGGCTGGAGGAGGTGGAGCTGCCGGCCGAGGGGGCGAGCCCCGGGTTCCGGGTGCGGCGGGAGGAGGGGCTGGCGGTGCGCCTGGTGCGGGGGCCGGAGTCGTGGCTCGCCGCCCGGGATTCGCTCGAGCCGCGGGACTTTTCCGACGCCCTGCGGCAGGTGGCCCGGGCGCTGCCGGCGGCGGCGTACCCGGAGCCGCGGCTGGCGGTCCAGCCGTGGCCGGAGGCTCCCGGGGCCGGCGCGCTGGCGGAGGTCCCCCTGGCGGTGGGGCGTGCGATCCGCGCGCGCCACACGGCCTTCCCGCTCCACCTGACGGTGCGCCGGCACCACCGGGAGATCCAGGTGGTCGGTCCGACGCTGGTGCCGGCGGCGGAGCGGGAGAGCTTCTACAGCCTGGCGGCGGAGCTGCCCTGGGGACGGTGGGGAATGCTGGCGCCGAGCCTGGACGAGCTCGGAGCGCTCGCGGACCGGGCCGCGGAGTCGCTGGTGGAACGGTTCCGGTGCCGCCAGGCCCCGGCGCCCGCCGCCCGCCGCACCCCGGTGGTCCTCGGGCCCCACGCGGCGGCGGTGTTCCTCCACGAGGCGGTGGCCCACGCCCTGGAGGCCGACACCCTCGGCCTCACCGGCCGCCCCGAGGACGCGGTGGGGCTCCAGATGGGGCCGGCCGGGTTCCACGTGCTCGACGATCCGGGCTCGGCCCCCGAACCGGTGCGCCGGACAACCGACGACGAGGGAGCCTCGGTCCTCCGCCGCTGGCTGATCCGGGACGGTGCGGTGGAGCAGCCGCTGGCCGACCGGCTCTGGTGCCGCGGCTCGGACGAGCTGGCCCCGGGAGCCGGCCGGCGGGCGAGCCGGCACGAGCCGCCCGGGCCGCGCTCGACCCACCTGGAGCTCCTCCCGGGCGAGACCGGCGAGGACGACCTGCTGGACGGCGCCGAGGGGGGGCTGTGGATCGCCGAGGCCGACCGCGGCCGGCTCGACCCCCTCTCCGGACGTTTCATCCTCGAGGCGCCGTGCGGCCGGCGCATCCGGAGCGGGGGACGGGCCGACCCGGTGGGCCGCTTCCGACTCGAAGGCGCGGTGGCGGACCTGGTCGAGCGGGTGGCCGCAGTCGGATCGGAGCCTCTGGCCACCGGAGCGGGCTGGTGCGCCAAGGGAGGCCGGCGGCTGCCGGTCTGGGCCACGGCGCCGGCGCTGCTGCTGGAGAGCGTGGAGGTGGCGCCGTGACCGGCCGCACACCGCCCGGCGCATCGTCCCGGGGGCCGCAAGGCGACGCCCCCCCGCACCTGGCCGAGCCGCTCGACGCGCTGGCGCGCCGCGGCCTGCCGGAGGCCGAGGTCTACGCCAAGCGGGGCCGCACCCGCATCCTGGAGCTCACCCCTCGCGGGACCCACTCGTCGGTGCATCGGGAGGCGGGCTGGGCGGTCCGCGCCGGCGACGACCGGCGCTCCCTCTTCGCCACCGCCACCGGCCGGCCCGATCCGGACGGCCCGGGGGGATCCTGGCCCGAGGCGGACGGCGACGGCCTGGAGCTGCCCCGGCCGAAGGCGTCCGGCGAGGACCCGGGGGACTGGCGGGAACCCGCCGACCTGGACGCGCCCCTGGTGGGGGAGCGGGAGGGCCTCACCCTGCTGGCCGCCCTCGCCTCCGCCGTGGAGACGGAGCTTCCCGGCGCCCGCCTGCTGCGCGCCACGCTGACGGACGGCGCCAGCGAGGTGGAGCTGGCCAACAGCCACGGGCTGGCGTCCGCGGTCCGGAACCGGGCCGCCCACCTGCGGGTCGAGGCGGCCCTGCTCGACCCGCCTTCGACCGCCGCCGTGGAGACCGTGGTCCGGGAGGCCCGCCGCATCGACCCCCGGGCCACCGCGCGGCGCCTGGCCGATCGCCTGACGGTGGCCCGCGACGGCGCGCCCCCCGCGCGGGACCGGACGCCCCTCCTGCTGGCCCCGCTCGTCGCCGCCCGCCTGCTGGAGGGGCTCCTGCCCCTGCTGGTGGGCCCCCGTGGGTTCGAGCTCGCCGGGAGGCTCGAGGACCGCCGGGGCCGGTTCGCCGCCCCGGCGCTCACGGTCCGGGACGACGGGCGGCTCGACGGGGCGCCCCTGGCCGCTCCGGCCGACGGCGAAGGGGTGCCGACCTCCGCGGTGACGCTGATCGAGAGCGGGCGCTTCCGGCAGCCGCTCCTGGCCTGGCACCAGGTGGGGAGCCGGGCCGAGCGCGACCGGTCCGACGCCGCGGAGCCCGCGCGGACTGCCCGGGCCAGCGGGTGCGCGCGGCGGCCGGGCTGGCGCGACCTGCCGAGGCCCGGCGTCAGCCACCTGTACGCGGCGCCCGATCCGGAGACCTCGGTCCGCTCGCTTCTGGAGGGGCTCGCGCGAGGGTACTACCTGCTGGACGTGGACGGCGGCGGGACGTTCGACTTCGAGGACGGCCGGTTCTCCTTGCCGGTCGTCGGGTTCGCCGTCGACGGAGGCAGGAGCGCGGGACCGGTGGCCGGAGCGCGGATCACCGGCGGGATCGGCGCGCTGCTCCGCGGGGTCGAGGCGGTGGCCCGGGACCTGACCTTCCAGCCCGTGGGGAGCGGGCTGATCGGAGCACCGACCCTGCTGGTGACCGGGGTCGAGATCCAGGAGGGCTGAGGGGAGCGCCCTCAGCCGGCGGGGACGGCGGCGGGGTCTGCCGCGCCCGTGCCCGGAGCCTCCCCGGCACCGGGGAGCAGCTCGATGTCCAGGCGACCGGTGCTCGGGATGCCGGGGGTGAAGCGCCCGGGGGTCGACGGCTCGATCCGTCGGGTGTTCGCCCCGCTGGATCCCCCGGTCGACCCGGGCCGCTGGGGTGCCGTCGGAGGCCGGTAGCGCTCGCGGAGGTCCTGGGACCGGTTCCGCACCCCGCCCTGCGGCGGATAGTAGACGCTGCCCTGCGGCGCGGCCTGGTTCAGCCCGCTCTCCCGCTCGAGATCCTCCTTGCGCAGCACCCGGCCGCTGGAGGGCTCTTCCCCTTCGCCCGCCTCGGATCCGGCGGAGGATGGGGCGGCGACGGGTGGGATGGACGGCGGACCGACACCGGCTTCGCCCGGCTCGTCCGGACGGGGCGGCTCCATGCCCTCGTCCTCCATCATCTCCGGGGTGTCCGGAACGGTCTCCTGCTCGGAGGCCAGCATCAGCGAGACGATCCGCGACGGATCCTCGTAGGTCTTCGGCGCCTCGGCGGAGCTGGGCAGGTTCCGGTAGGCCATGAGCAGGGCCTCGGTCACGTGGTCGTTGTCGATGACGTGGGGATTGACCTCCGGGAAGGCGAGCTGGGGATCGAGGCGAAAGGCCTGCGTGTAGTGCTTCACGGCCTTGCGCTTCGTGCCCTGGGCGTCGAGGACGGCTCCCACCTGGTAGTGGGCCCACGCGTTCTCCGGCTGCGCCTCCAGCACCGCCTCGAAGTGCTCCCGGGCGGCGCCCAGCTCGGTCCGCTGGAGGAGCAGCAAGCCCAGGTTGTAGTGCGCCGAGGCCATCTCAGGCGCCAGCTCCAGGGCCCGCCGGTAGGCCTCTTCGGCCTCGTGCGGACGCCCGGTGACCACCAGGAGGTTCCCCAGATCGTTGAGCACCAGGGGATCGTTCGGACGCTCGGCCGCGAGGGCCTCCTGGGCCGCCAGCGCCCGGTCCAGGTTCGGCGGAGCGT
>JASFUJ010000462.1:0-3946 GCA_050050355.1 Acidobacteriota bacterium | reverse complement strand
CCCCGCCGGCGTCTCGGCCCGCTGGCCGGTCTCCACCCCCGAGGCCGAGGGGCTGGACCCGGCGCGGCTCGCGCGGGGGATCGAACGGCTCGCCGCGCTCGGCGGAGTCCGGACCCTGCTGGTCGCCCGCCACGGGACGATCGTCGCCGAGCGCTCGTTCTCCGGCGGAGACGGGAACGACAAACCTCACAACCTCAAATCCGCCTCCAAGAGCCTGCTCGCCGCGCTGGTGGGGATCGCCGTCGAGCGGGGGGCGATCTCCGGCCCGGACGCGACGCTCGGCGAGCTGCTGCCGGCCTACGCGGAGGGCCTGACGGAGGAGAAGCGGGCGATCACGGTCCGCGACCTGCTGAGCATGGAGGCGGGCCTGCGCTCGACCAGCCGGGAGCACTACGGCGCCTGGGTGGCCCGGAACGACTGGGTGGCCGCCGCTCTGGAGCAGCCGCTGGAGTCCGCGCCGGGCGCCGAGTACACCTACTCGACGGGCAACACGCACCTGGTCTCGGCGATCCTGACCGAGGCGACGGGGCGGAGCACGCTGGAGCTGGCCCGGGAGTGGCTGCTGGACCCGATCGGCGCCGAGATCGCCTCCTGGGAGCGCTCGCCGGAGGGGTACTACTTCGGCGGCAACAACCTCTCGATGACGCCGCGCGACCTGGCGCGGTTCGGGCAGCTCTACCTCCAGGGAGGGCGGTGGGGGGACGGCGACCGCTCGGAGCAGATCGTGCCGGCCCGCTGGGTGGGGGAGTCGACCGCGGTCCACGCCTCCGGGTGGCCGGAGCGCTACGGCCGGTACGGCTACTTCTGGTGGATCCCGCGGGAGGACCCGTGGGAGTCGTACGCGGCGATCGGCTTCGGCGGGCAGTTCCTGTACGTGGTTCCGGAGCTGGACATGCTGCTGGTGATGACGTCGACGCTGGAGGGCAAGGGGGCGGAGTGGGATCTCGAGGCGTTCCGGATCTTCCGGGAGGACCTGTTCGGCGCCGCGACCCAGTAAGAGGAGGCTCCGTCACTCTCGCGGCTTCACGCCCTCCGGCACGTCCGTGGACCGGATCGCCCCGCTGAGATAGATCGCGTTGAGCATCAACCGGCTGGTGCCGTACCAGATGCCGCGGAAGTTGGGGTCGTCGACCATCCGGATCACCACGCCCTCGCCGAGGCGCGTCGCGATCACGGCCGGCTGACCGCTCAGGTTCGCCAGGTTCCCCAGGGAGACGTACCCGGCCAGCAGCGGCCGGTCGGTGTAGCGGACCGGCGTGTCGTAGGGGTTTCCGGTGGGGACGAGGGTGCCGGTCCAGTCCCGGAAGACCGGCAGCAGGTCCCGGGTGTAGCCGTAGGCCAGGGGATGGGTCCGGTCGAGCCGGGCCTCGAAGATGGTGCCGGCGATGAGCGGCACGGCCACGTCCTTGCGGAAGTCGGCGTACGGGCGGTCGTCCGCGGAGCCGCCCGAATCGCTCGAGCCGCCGATCTGGATCTCCATCCCGTTCATCCCGTTCCCCTCGCCGTTCTCCCCCAGGCCGAGCAGGGCCCGGCCCGCCCAGGTGGCGCCGTGCTGGATGCCGATCAGCGTGCCGCCGTCCAGGACCCACTCCTCGAGCGCCGCCACGTCCGACTCCGGCAGCTCGTCCCACCGCCCGTCCACCAGGATCACGTGGGTGTAGCGGTCCAGGTCGATCCGGCCGAGCCGGTCCCGCTCGACCAGGGAGACCGGGATCCGGAAGCGGTGGTCGAGGAGATGCCAGATCTCGCCCGCGTCGTAGCTGGAGACGTGGTGGCCCACCAGGAGCAGGGGGCGCGGAGGCTCGATCGGCTCCAGGCTCGGGCTGCCCAGGTCGATGCCGCCGGGCGTGAGGCCGCTGGCGAGGGCGTGGACGGTGACCCCGTCCTCCCGGGCGGCGGTCTCGAGGAGGCCGCGGATCTCCCCGGCCCGGTCCCGCTGGAGGCCCAAGGGTACGACGATCGTCCCGCGGTCGAAGGCGCGCAGGTCGGAGCCCTCGCCCCCACCCGGCGAACCGGCTTCGAGGTGGGCCTCGAACGGCCGGGTGGCGACCCGGGCGAAGACCCCCTCGCCGAGGAGACGCCCCAGGGCGCGGGGGGCGTAGTAGCCGGTCCACTCGAAGGCCCAGGCCACCGGATCGACCACCGGATCGGTCGCGGGCTCGGCCGTCGGGTCGACCTCGTCCGTGCCGGCCATCGCACCGGCGGGGAACGAGCCCTCGCCCACCGGCTCGCCGACCAGGTCCGCGGAGAGCTCGTCCGGCCCCAGCTCGGCCCAGGGTAGACCGAAGGCGAGGGGCATCGTCCAGGCCGAGACGTCGTAGAAGGTGGTGTCCTCGAACTCGACCCGGCGCTCGAACAGCGCTTCGAGGAGCCGCTTCTGCCGCTGGCGGGTGGGGATGATCAGGCTGCTCCCCGGCTCGAACCGCTCGCCTCCGGCCTCCACGGCCGCCGCCAGACGGTGAACCCGGATGCCGTGGTGCCGGAGCAGCTCGGCCAGCTCGTGGAGCCGCGCCCGGTCGCCCCCCGAACCGACCGCGTAGGCGCGGATCGGCGAGGAGCCCGCCTCCGCCAGGGCCTCCCGGAAGAAGCGCTCCTGGTAGGCCAGCAGATCCTCCCGGTGGTCGGCGGCGGCCTGCAGGGTGGAGAACGACGTGATCGCCTGGTTGCGGATGGCGAACGGGAAGGTCAGCGGCCCCTGCTCACCCTCCTGGACGTGCCCGCGGGCGCTCGCCTGCTCGAACAGGATGCCGATGGTGCCCTGGATGTCCGGATAGGTGGAGCCCTTGCCGAAGTAGAAGTCGTCGAAGGTCTCCTCGGTGTAGTACAGGCTCCCGGCCGTGTCGAGGGCACGGGCGTGGTACCGGGCGAACTCCCGGGTGAGCTCCACGTTGGTCCGCGGGGTCAGGGGGTTCTGCCGGCTCGGCACGCCCGGCTGGAAGAAGTAGGTGGAGCGGGCCCCCATCTCGTGGAAGTCGGCGAGCACGTTGGGCCGCCAGTGCTGGAACAGGCGCACCCGGTTGCGGCTCTCCGGATGGACCAGCAGCAGCCAGTCCCGGTTGAGGTCGAACCAGTAGTGGTTGGTGCGGCCGCTCGGCCAGCTCTCCACGTGCTCCCGGTGCTCCGGATCGGCCACCGGCACGGCGCCCCGGTGCATGTTGGCCCAGTGGGCGAAGCGGCCCATCCCGTCCGGGTTCAAGGACGGATCGAGGAGGATCACCAGCCGGTCGAGGAGCGAAGCGACCTCGTCGCTCCGGGAGGCGGCCAGGTGGTAGGCGACCACCATGGAGGCGTTGGAGCCGGAGGCCTCGTTGCCGTGGATGCTGTAGCCCAGATAGACGACGGCGGGGAGGTCGTCGGGCGCGGCGGCCTCCTCGGGGCCGTCGCCGAACGGGGGCTCCGTGCGCGCCCGGTGGCGCTCGAGGATCTCATCCAGGCGCGACCGGTTCTCCGGCGAGGTGACGACGGCCACCACCTGGGGCTTGCGCTCGTGAGTGCGACCGGTCTCTTCGACCGCCACCCGGTCCGAGGCGCCCGCCAGCCGCTCCAGGTACTCCACGAGCTGCGCCGGCCGGGCGTGCCACTCCCCCACCTCGAACCCCAGGCTCGACCGCGGCGCGGGCACGTCCGGATCGTGCCCCGCGGCGGCGCCGGGCAGGGCGGCCAGGTAGTAGCCCAGGTCGACCTCGGTGGGCAGGACGCTCTCACCCGGCGCCCGGTCGGCGGTGGCCCCGGCCGCGGTGCCGTCGAGCGGCGCGGCGAGGGCCGCGGAGGCGCCGGCGAGGGCGGCCGCGGCGAGCAGGGCGGCGAGGGCCTGGAGGGGGGAGCGGGAGTGCGATCGGAGCAATCGGAGCATGGGAACGGTCACCTCGGGGTCGTCCGTGGAGGGCGCGGGGGTTCGGTGTCGCGCCGGCTAGCTCGCCGGCGCCGCCTTGCCCGCGGCCTCGAA
>JASFUJ010000461.1:0-3969 GCA_050050355.1 Acidobacteriota bacterium | reverse complement strand
GGGAAGGGCAGCCGGTCGAGCGCGGACTCGAGGGTACGCCGGGCCGCGTCCGGCCGGGTGTGGGTCAGGTCCGTCACCGCGGCGGCCAGGCCCCGTTCCAGCTCCCGGAGCTCCAGGGCCCGCCGCTGCCGGAGCGCGAACGCGGCGAGCAGGACGAGGGCGGCGGTGAGGCCGGCGGCGGCGCGGACGAGCCAGCGGGGGAGTCCCACCCGACGCTCGGTGGCGGCCTGGAAGAGGACCGGCTTCGCCCACTCGACCCCCTCGGGGCGGTCGATCCAGAGCGCCCAGCGCGCGGCGCGCATGCACTCTTCCGGCGCGCGGCCGCCGGCGAGCCGCTGGTAGAAGGTTTCGGCGAACCGCACCGCGGCGTCGTCCCGGATCGCACCCCGCACACCGACGACGACGGGGGCGCCGCCCCGGAACAGGGCGGCGGCGACGCCGGCGAACGGATCGCGCCCGTCCCCGGGGAGATCGGCCGTGGTACAGGCGTTGAGCACCACCATCCGGAGCTCCGGGAACCGGCGGAGCAGGGCCGAGAGGTTCCGTCCGGAGATCGTGGAGCGAGGCCGCACGGTCGGCTCCCATGGGAGTACCCCGCCTTCCGGGCCGGCCGCGATCTCCCCGTGCCCGGCCAGGTGGAGGACGTGGAACGGGTACCGCCCTTCCGCCGCACGGGCGAGGAGCTCCTCGAGGGTCGCCAGATCGCTCGCGGTCTCGCAGGTCACCTCCAGCCCGGCGGTCCGGCGCGCCAGCTCCTCCATGAGCCCGCGCTCGCGCTCCAGGTCCAGGTCCGTTGCACCGGAGAGGAGCACCAGGACGCGCACGGTCTTGCGCGGCACGAACGGCCTGGGTGGCCGGCGGACCGCGAGCGAGCGGACGATCGAAACACCCCCCTCGCAGGCCAGGCGTTCCCCCCGGTCACGGTCGTGGAGCAGCTCCCAGGGCAGGGCGTGGACGGCCTCCATCGACGGCCCGTCGGGGTCCACGACGATCCGCAGCCGCAGCCGTTCCGGCGTCGCCGCGGCGCGCGTGCTCTCGTACAGGCCGTGGACGCCGGGGTCGGCGAACAGGGCCTCGAACAGACGGGCGCCAACCTCGCGGGAGTCGAGCGGACTCCGCTCGGTGCCCTCGGCGGAGGTGACGTGTCTCGCTCCCGCCTGGGCTGACGCCGTCGAGTCGTCCCGGAGGACGTCCGTCGGGAGCGCGAACCGCCCCTGCGCCGCGCCCTCGGGCGAGGTCGCATGGACCGTGGCCGCCCCCTCCGGCCCCGGCGTCAGGGTCAGGGTGAGCTCGACCCGGGTGCCGGGATCGGCGGGATCGGCGTCGCTGCGCGATGGGTGTTCCTGATGCCGTCGTCGCACGGTGCTCCGTTCTCCCATTCGGAGCACCAGACACGGACCGCCGCGGATGGTTTAGGACGGACTCACAGCAGCTCCTCGAGCGGCCGCAACGTCTCGGCGATCCGCCGCAGGTCCTCGTCGCTCAGGTCGGTGCGGAGCAGGATCCAGAGATCCCCCCGCTTGCCCGCGGCGTGCCACGTGCTGCCCTCCAGCCACCGCTCGCCGTCCTCCAGCACCGGGAAGGGGCGGGTGTCCGGGGGGACGTGGGGGCGGTCGCCGTCCAGGCGCTGCTCCAGGTAGAGGAAGCGGTCGCCGTGCCAGAAGACGGTCACCCGGGGCCGGGGGCGGCGCTCGGCGGTGATGTAGACCGGCCGCTGGCCGAGCTCCTCCGGCCGGTAGAAGGGGGTGAGGGGGGAAAAGCCCGTGTACTGCTCCACGTCCGCCAGCTCCTCCACGCTGAACGGCCCGGCGAGCACCGGCGGGTAGAACAGGGGCACCACCAGGTGGAGCACCCGGATCGCCAGGAAGAACACCCCGGCGATCACCACCAGGCTGAGGATTCCTTTCAGACGACCCATGGCAGCAGCACCAGCAGCAGGATCGCGGCCGCGGCGACGGAGCCCGGCGGCAGCGCCCCGTCGTCCACGGGCAACCGGCCCCGGAGGGCCTCCACCCGGTGGCGCAGCGCCCGGCGGGCGGCCACGTCCCGCGGATGGGTGGCCTCGTAGAACAGCAGGAGCGCCCGCACCAGCGGCTTCGGGCTCGCCCCCGCCACCGCGTCGCGATCGCAGGCGATCTCGTACTCGAGGGTGAAGTGTCGGAACACCCAGAGCGCCACCGGATTGTAGAACTGAACGGCCCGCGCCGCGAACAGCAGGTGCACCAGCAGCCACCGGCCCCGGATCCAGTGGGCGTGCTCGTGGCGCAGCACCGCCCGCATCTCGTCCCGGTGGAGGAGCTGGAGCGCCCGGGGAGAGACCAGGAGCCGCGCCCGGCCCGGCACGCCCGTGGTCGCCACCAGCGGCCCCTCCTCGTCCACCACGTCGATCCGCAACCGCTCCCAGCCGGGGAGCGCTCGGGCGAACCGGCCCATCTCCACGGGCACCGGGTCCCCCCGCGGGGTCAGGCGTCCGAGGACGGGGAGGAGCTCCTGGACCACGGTGACCCCCGCCGTGACCGCGGCGGCGGCCAGGGCCAGGTGGACGACCCGGAGCCCGGACCAGAAGCCGTCCGGCCCGAACGGCACCACCGGGAGCTGGAGGACGCGCTCGCTGTCCACCCACGCCAGCCGGTCGCGGAAGGTCGGGGCGTCGCGGCCGGGGACCGCCGCGGTCGCCAGGGGGAGCACCAGCACCAGCGCCAGCAGCAGGCGCTTGGCCCGCCCGGAGGGGAGCTCCAGGTGGCGGGCCCAGGCGTAGAGCACCACCGCCGCCAGAAACGAGTGAAGGGCCACCTCCCACAGGAAGGTGGCCCCCCGGGTCCCGATCCAGTCGCCGATCCAGCGTCCGGCCGGGAGCTCGAGCCAGGCGGTCTCGATCAGGCCGTCTCCTCCCCGGCGTCGATCTCACCCACCCCGGCCGCTTCCTCGGGGAACAGCTCCTCGTACTCGAGCGGATGCTCGTGCCGGAGCCGGTGCTTCTCGATCTTGCCGGTGAAGATGCTGGTGTCGAAGGGGAAGACGTCCGGGTTGAGGTGGGCGCCGTAGAGGTGCCAGACCAGGATGGTCAGGAAGGCGAACAGGGCCTCGTTGGTGTGGGCCTCCTTGGCCGCCGGGATCAGGTCCGCCGGCAGCAGCCTGGAGACCACGATCGGGAAGTAGAGGATGAAGCCGCTGACCACCATGATGAGACTGCCGAAGATCAACCCCCAGTACTCGAACTTCTGCCGGTAGTCGTAGCGCCCGAACTGCGGCGGCTCCTCCCGGCGTCCGAGATAGTAGCGCAGGTTGTCGACGGTGTCCCGGAAGTCCTGGCGGCTCAGCAGCATGGTCGGCTTCCACTTGCCGGCCGCCACCCCCGCGACGGCGATCGCCAGGTGGACGAAGGTGAGCACCGAGAAGACGATCCCGGTGATCCGGTGGATCCAGCGGGCCACGAAGACACCGCCGAGGGCGTCGATGGTCCACTGGCTGGCGTCCAGGCTCGGCCATTTCTGGGGCAGGCCGGTGATCAGCAGGACGGCGAACAGCAGGATGATCGCCAGGTGCTGAAGGCGAGCCCACCAGGAAAAGCGCTGGACGATCTCGGTCCGTTTCGTCTCGTCGGTCATGGCACGCCTCACTTCCGCACGGTGACCCGCACCAGGTGGAGCCCCACCTGGAGGGCCAGCCCCCCGATCACGAAGGGGATGAAGATCTTGTAGAAGAGGTCGACCAGCCACACCAGCGGGGCGTGGGAGAGCGACGGCTGATAGTGGGAGAGCCAGGCGTCGGGGAAGTCCGTGGCGGCTCCCTCGTGGCAGCCCTGGCAGGTCTCGCGGACCTTCGTCTTCATGGCCCCCTCGCCGATCATCGCCGGCGACTGGATGTCGTGCACCCCGTGGCAGTCGATGCAGGTGACCACGAGCTGCCGCTCTTCGACCTCGGCCGGGTCGGCCAGGGTGGCCGTGACCCCGTGGAAGTCGGTCAGGT
>JASFUJ010000460.1:0-3988 GCA_050050355.1 Acidobacteriota bacterium | reverse complement strand
CCTGGGAGACCCTGATCGCCCCCCAGGAGAAGCTGGCGGCGCGGTCCTGAGCCGGGACCGGCCGGCCCCGCGGGGCTGGTAGGATCGCGCCCCATGGGCGCTCGCCGGACCCGATTCCCGACCCCGATCTCGAGGTCGATCTCGAGGTCGATCTCGAGGTGGACCCCGAGGCCGACTCCGAGGTCGACCCCGAGCCGGGCCGCCGCGGCCGGCCTGCTGGTGGTCGCCCTGGTCGCCCTGCTGGGGGCCGGCTGCGCGCCGGACGGCGGGGTCCGGCCCAGCGGGCCCAACGTGCTGCTGATCACCGCCGACACCCTCCGGGCGGACCACCTCGGCGCCTACGGCCCGTCGCCCGCGAGCACCCCCGCCCTCGACCGGCTGGCCGCCGAGGGCCTGGTGTTCGACAACGCGGCGGCGCCGATGCCGGTCACCAAGCCCTCCCACTTCTCGATCTTCACCGGGCACCCGCCCCGCCGGCACGGCGTGGTGAACAACCAGCTCGCCCTGCCCGACGCCGCGCGGACCCTGGCCGAGGGGTTCTCCGAGGCCGGTTACCGCACGGCCGGGTTCCCCGCGGTGCGCTTCTTCGGCCGTTCGTCCGGGGCCGCCCAGGGCTTCGGCTACTACGCCCCGGCCGAGAGCCGGCCCTACGACCCGGCCGGGGTCGTGGTCGAGCGCGTCCTGACCTGGACCCGGTCGCTGCCGGAGGGGGAGCCCTTCTTCGTCTGGCTCCACCTGTTCGACCCCCACACGCCGTACGCCCCGCCGCCGCGGCACCGGCCCCGCGAGCCGGCGCCGGCGGACGGGCTCGCCGACGAGGTCACCTGGGGCACGGTCCGGCGGAGCGCCCGGACCACGGGCGGCGACCTGACGCCGGCGGCCCTGGCCCGGGCGCGGGCGCTCTACGCGGGGGAGGTGGAGCTCCTGGACCACGCCGTGGGCCGGCTGCTCGACGACCTGCGCGGGCGGGACCTGCTGGACGGCACCGTGGTCGCCTTCACCGCCGACCACGGCGAGTGCTTCGAGCAGGGGTTCTACTTCCGCCACGCGGACTGCCTGTACGACGGGGCGATCCGGGTGCCCTTGGTCCTGCGCCACCCGGCCGGTCTCGGGGCGCCGGGGCGGGTCGAGCGGCCGGTGGAGCTGGCGAGCCTGGGCCGGACGCTCTTCGAGCTGGCCGGGGTGGCGCCGCCGGAAGGGTTCGGTGGCGGCTCGCTGCTGGCGGAGGACGAGGGGGTGGAGTACGCCTTCTTCCAGCCGATCCTGTCGGACGGCGGGGCCGCGGACGCCCGGGAGGGCAAGTGGGGGCGGGTGGCGTCGATCGCCGGGGATCCGATGGCCCCGGTGCTCCGGAGCCCGGATCCGGCGGGGCTGCGGGGGAGCCGGTTCAAGTACGTGCTCTACGAGCCCCGGCGCGAGGTGCTCTACGACCTGCGCTCCGCCGAGGGGGAGGGGAAGGACGTGGCCGCGCGCCACCCGGAGGTGCTGCGGGAGATGCGCCGCCACCTGCGCCGCCTGTTGAAGGAGCAGCCGGTCGAGGTGCTCGACCCCGGGGCGATCTCGAAGGAGCTGCGGGAGAGCCTGGAGGCTTTGGGGTACCTGTAGGAGCCGGCACGGACCGAGCTCGTGCCGATCCCGTCCTGGCGTCCCGGACAGGCGCTCCCGACGGATCGGGAACACCTGACTCACTCGTCACGCGCTCGGCTCCTGTAGACGTCTACAGGTAGCCGACGGCCTTGAGCTGACGCTCGGCCTCGTCGGCGCGGCGGAGCGACTCGTCCGAGCCCACCGCCCCTTCCAGGCTCCGGATCCAGCCGAACAGGACCTCTTCCAGCCGGTCCGTCTCCTCCGGGCGGGCTGTCGCCAGGTCCTCGGTCTCCCCGGGGTCGGCGGCCAGGTCGTAGAGCGCCCGCTCGCCGGTCCGGATGTCGTGGATCAGCTTGTAGCGCCCGTCGGAGACCACGCGGCTGCGGCCCTGGGAGGCGAAGACGTAGCGGTGGACCTCCCGCTCCGACTCGATCACCGGCCGCAGGCTCCGGCCCTC
The DNA here is from genome assembly GCA_050050355.1 of Acidobacteriota bacterium. Lineage (GTDB taxonomy): Bacteria > Acidobacteriota > Thermoanaerobaculia > Multivoradales > DATKCC01 > JASFUJ01. The sequence continues at coordinate 1,944 of JASFUJ010000460.1, read as the reverse complement.
GAAGCCCAGATCGTCGAAGGGGATCCCCAGGTAGTCGAGGATGGTGGGGGTGACGTCCAGGTTCTGGACCCGCGCGTCCCGCCGGCCTCCCGGGAGCCCCGGGATCTTGAGCAGCAGCGGGGTGTGGACCACCGTCTGGTAGGCCAGGCTCCGGCAGTGGGCGATGTGCCCGTGCTCCAGGTGCTCGTCGCCGTGGTCCGAGGCGAACACCAGGAGGGTGCGGTCGAGATCGCCGCGCGTCTCCAGCCGGTCGAGGAGCTCCCGGAGGCGGCCGTCGAAGTAGCGGATCTCCTCGTCGTAGAGGGTCTTGATCTGTGCCACGTCCTCCGGACCCAGGTCCCAGTGGGGGCCGTCCTGGTAGAGCATCCGGATGATCGGCCAGAGGTTGCCGCGGGCGAGGAAGCCGTGGGAGGTGTCGTGGTCGGGGAAGCTCCGCACGTGGTGGAGCGGCGGCCGGTAGGGGTCGTGGGGGTCCCAGTAGTGGAGGTAGAGGAAGTACGGCGCCTCCAGGCCGTCGAGGATCTCGAACGCCCGCGCGTTGACGCACGCCGCGTCCGCCATCAGGCACTCCTCGTCGAACGCGTCGAACCCCTGCCCGAACCCGCCGAAGTGGTTCACCCGGGACGGCGTCGCCCGGACGACGGAGCTGGCCGAGACGGCGGCGGTGGCGTAGCCCGCCTCGGACAGGATCTCCGCCAGGGTCGGCAGGTCGTCCGGGATGCTCATGCGCCGCTCCTCCGGCTGGCCGAGGAAGTGCTGGGAGTGGCGCGAGGTGAGGAGCGAGTTGACCGAGGGGAAGGTGCAGCCGGCCTGGGCCAGCGCGTTCTCGAACAGGTAGGACCCCTCGGCCAGCCGGTCCAGCTCCGGGCTGGTCGGACGGTCGTGGCCGTAGGCGCTCAGGTGGTCGGCCCGGAGGGTGTCCACCAGGATGAACACCACGTTCCAGGGCCGCTCCGGCCCGCCGCCGCAGCCGGCGAGCGGCAGCAGGGCCAGGAGAGCCAGGAGGCCCGCCAGGCAGGCCGGGACGGCGCGGTGCGAGGTGGGGCTCGCGGTGCGGTCGGCTGGGATGCGGTCGGTGGTCACCCGGTCTCCTCTCCAGGCCGATAACAGTTTCACCGGCGCAAGGACTTCCCGGATGCACCTGATACATTCCCCGATCGTGTTCGAGCCCCGCGACGCGCCCCCGGCGCCCGCCCGACCCGTCCGAGCCCGCCCGGCCTTTCGCCCCGCCCGGGGGCTTCTCCCGTGGCTCGCACCCGCCGTCTTCGCCGGCGCCGCCGCGCGGCTCTGGGGGCTGCGGGGCCAGATCGTCCTCGGCGACGAGCTCCACGCCGTCGACAGCGTGGTCTCCTGGGACCTGGGCACGATCCTCACCACCTACCGGGTGGCCGACCACTGCATCCCGCTGGCGGCCTACGACCGGCTGCTGGTGGCGGCCGGTCTGCCGCTCACCGAGCTCCTGCTGCGGCTGCCCCTGGTGCTGGCCGGGATCGCCGCGATCGTCCTGCTGCCCCTGGCGATCGCGACGATGGTCGAGCGCCGCCTGGCGATCGTCTTCGGCTGGCTGGTGGCCCTCGCTCCCGGGCTGATCTGCTACAGCCGGATCGCCCGGCCGTACGCGGTGGTCGTCCTGCTGGGCCTCGGCGCGGCGGGCTGCTTCTGGCGCTTCTGGGAGGCGGTGCGGGAGGGGCGAGGCTGGTCGGGTTGGGCGGGCTGGGCGGTCGCCTACGCCGTATCCGGGGCGGCGGCCGCCTGGTTCCACCCGGGGGCCGGGCCGTTCGTGGCGGCGCCGCTGGTCTATGCCGGGGTCGACCTGGTGCTCTCCCGGGTCCGCCCCCGCCGCGGCTGGCTCGCCCTGGCCGGCGCCGCCGGCCTGCTGGGGGTCCTGGTGGCGGCCTTCCTGCTCCCGGCGTGGGAGAGCTTCCGCCGGATCCTGGGGATGAA
>JASFUJ010000459.1:0-3988 GCA_050050355.1 Acidobacteriota bacterium | reverse complement strand
GCGTCTTCCCCAGCGGGCCGGGCCGGCTTCCCTGGCCTCTCTGCCCCGTCGTGCGCCAGATGATCACATCGACACCGCAGACGTACCCTTCGTGGGCCAAATGAACACACCATGGCTCGCCGGCTCATCGGCCCCCTCGCGCGGACCTGCAACAGGGTGCCAGCCGGTCTGCACATCCCAGCGACGACGACCTTGACGCCCCCTACTCCCCCTGCCCGTGCACCAAGGCCTGCTCGCCTGGTCGCTGCAGCGGCCGGATCTTCCGGAGCTCCTTCTCCTCCTCCTGCATGGCCCGGTAAAGGTCCCAGCGCTGCTGGAGGTTGAGCCACAAGTCGACCGAGGTTCCCAGATACCGGGCGAGACGGAGCGCCGTGCTCGGCGTCACGCCCCGGCGCCCGTTCACGAGCTCGTTGACTCGCTGGTAGGGCACCTGGATGGCGTCGGCGAGCCGGCATCATTGAGTCATGCCCCGGCGCCCCACCCGGGCGTGGTCCGCCGGCTCGTTCGGGCGGTGGTCCCTGCTGATCTTCGGCGGCTCCCGGTAGTGGCGGTGGCGCAGCTCGGAGTCGGGCCGGTGCACCTCGACGCCCCTCCCGTGGACCCCTCTCTCCTCTTGCCCCGGCTCCGGGCCCTCCGGCCAACCGGGCCCACCCCGGCGGTACCTCAGCCGCTGCCACAGCCAGTCCACCACGTCGACCAGCACGATGATCACGATCACCACCGCGAGGGCGAACGCTCCGAACCAGACTCCGTGGGACGCCGGGTTGAAGTCCGTCAGCGGCGGTGCGGCCAGTAGAGCGGTGGAAGTGCTCGGCATCGGGGCGCTGTCCTCTCTCCCGCACCCCAGCATACACGCAAGGCCCGGCAGGAGCGGCCAGGCCGGCTGCCCCGGGCCGACGGCGGGCAGGTCGTAGTAGTTGATCTGGCGGGTGGACTGCTGCTCGATCCAGACCTCCACCCGCGACGGAGTGAAGCGGATGATCGTGGGCCAGAGGAAACCGTTCGGCCGGGGGCCCAGGATTCGCAGGTAGACCTCCGGCCGTTCCGCGAGGGCACCGCTCCCGCAGACCGTGTCGTCCTGGCAGCCCGGCACCTCGGTTCCACGGAACGTGAGCTCCCCGGGGGCCGGACTGATCCGCACCTGGAAGCAGAAGTCGGTGAACGCCTGGGGCTCGAGCCACTCGTCGTACGGGAAAGGAGTGTGCGAAGAGCTAATTCGTGTATGATAAGGATCAAAACATCCGGTGGCCGGCGTGCCCGGCTCACGATCCACGACATCACGCAAGGAGCTCTCCATGAAGAAGTCCGTTCTGATCACCTTCGCCCTCACCTGTCTGCTCGGTCTCGGCCTCTTCCTCGTCGCTCCCGGTACCTCGGAAGCCTCGTGCACCGGCATCTGCGAGTACGATTTCAGCGGCGGTCATCTCTGCGGCACGTGCGTCGACGCCGGGTACGAGACCGGCGGGCTGTGCCAGCAGCAGAGCCAGTGCTTCTGCATCGAGCTTCAGTGTGCCTCGTCCCTCCAGTCGTCGGCGGACAGCTTCGTGACGCCGCAGGACGCCCTGGCCGACGAGCTGTTCGTCGACCGCAGGGTTGCCATGACCCCGGCGGAGGGCTCATGCAGCCTGGAGGAGATCCTCTTCGGTCTGCCGACGAACGGCTGAATCAAGACGAGAGAGACGCACCGACGAGCCCGGGGCACTTCGCCTCGGGCTCGTCGCGTTTGGCAGGCGCTGGACGCGCTGCGCATGCGGCCGCTGTCGCTGGCCCACTATCTGCTGTCGGTGGGGGACGAGGCGTTGCGGCGCACGGTCCGGCTCCTGGCCCCGCAGCAGACGGACAGGTTGGGGAGAGGCGGCGAGCCCACGACGTTGCCGGTTCCGGCCGATCTTGGGATGATCTCCGGAGTGCAGGGGGCCTGGACGGAAGTTTCCAATCGAGCGAGACCATCAGTCGAGCCGCCGGACTCCCGGGTCGTCCGGCGTGGCAAACTCGTGAAGGATGTCTGCGAGAGACTCTTCCACCTTCGCCGCGGGCACGTCGGGCGGAATCCGAATGTCTGGAGCCGACCGTCGCTTTCCCTCCTCGGAGTAGAAGACGACCCACTCGTCGTCGACCCGTTCGACGACGAGAATCCTCCCGAACACCTCGAATCGCATCGCTTCACCTCCCGCCCCCCTCGTCGCCTGCGCCGCAGTGTGACAGGGTGACGATTGCCACCCCCCATCACGCGGACCCCCTCAGGACCACCAGTCTCCGTACCTGGCGCGCATGGACGCGTTGAACTCCTCCGACTTGCCCGGAGCGATGCTCAGGGTCTGCCAGGCGTCGCCCGTGAAGTGCCGGGCCAGTTGCACGATCTGCCCGGTGTGGTACACGACGTGGCTCAGGTTCCGGAGCAGGGCTTGCATCACCGACAGGGGCTGCCCCCGGATCGTGACGGTGCGCTCCAGGTCCGCGGGCTCCAGGCGCTCCAGCTCGTCGAAGGCGATGCCCCAGCCCTCCTCCCACCGGGCCCGGATCGACGCGCGGGTCTCGCCCTCGGCGGTGAACTCGCTCTCGCGATCCCGATCCCGCTTCTCACCGTCCGTGGTCAGGAAGTCGCGCCAGCGCGAGCGATGGTTTTCCCCCAGGTGCTTCATCAGCACCGCGATGCTGTGGGGTCCACCCGCCGAACCGAAGAAATCCTCGTCGGAGACCTGCTCCGCGGCACGCTCGCACATTCCCTTGTACTGCCGGTAGAGCGACCGCATCTCCTCCAGCCAGACCGCGCCGTCCATGGTCCACTCCTTTCACGTGCCGGGCGCCCCCGCGCAGAACGCGTTCGCGCCCTACCGGGGCTCGGCCGGCGCCTGGGGCTGGCCACCGGGCGACTGCTGCTTGCGTGCATAGGCGATGACCGCCGCGAGCCCGCCGCCCACCACGAGGGCGAACAGGACCCGGAACAGGCTGATCACCCAGGCGATCCCGATTCCCAGCGCGGGCCACTGGACCCACCAGTCCCCCGGCGAGGTCATCCAGTTGATGACCACGAGCATCGCGAGCACCAGCGGGCCGACGAACAGGAACTTGAGCGCTCTCAACGTCTTCAGCATGGCCTTCCTCCTTCGGTGCCTTCCACTACGAGCTCGGGGAGCCCGGGGTTGCAGGGGGCTGGGCTTGCGCCCCGACCACCCGGCGCACGCTCTCGCGAGCCAGTGGCCGAAGGCCGCTCGGTCTCATAGGGGTTAGACGGCGCCCACTGCCCGGCCGGCACCTGCGAAGAACCAGTACGTTAGACCACAGACACCACCCGAGGCGGCGGCCAAGAAAAGTAAGCCGACAAAGCCGGCCTCGGCCTCGCCCGCCTGGAAGAACATGAAAACCAGTGGCAGAATACCGAAGAGTGCGCCGAGCGGGAGGACCACGGCAGGTCTGAACAGGTGCCAGTGTTCGAGTGCCCAAGTCACAGGGAGACCGACCACGAACAGGACCACAAGAGCTGCCGCGGCAACGAGGAGAGACGGGAACGTAGCGTCGAGAACTCTCTCGTGAATGGACGTGGCACCCCACGGCAAGATCACTGGAAGGGTGACCTGGACGAGCAGGAACACGCTGAGGGGCGAGAGTACTGCAGCAGGAATGGGTTGAGGAACGAGTCCTCGACGCGAGAATACGGCCACGAAGCCACGAAGGTATAGAACCATCAGGGTGAAGAAGCCCCAGTTCGCGGCCAGCCGATCGACCTTGAGCTCTCGGAGGGGTTCAAGTCGCCCCACGCGGCCTTGCCAGGGGTGATCGATCGCGGCATGTAGTGGCCAACCCCAGACGGAGACCCTCTCGTCGTTGCTGTTCTCTGCCGGATGATCAGGCTCCCAGGCGGAACGATGTATCCACTCCGTCGACCGGACAGAAAGAGCAGCAAGGGATAAGAGTAGACCAAGAGTGACAGCCATCACGCTACTCTTGAGTGTGACTAGCCGCATTGGTGTTAGTGCCGTCTGAACGG
>JASFUJ010000458.1:0-3992 GCA_050050355.1 Acidobacteriota bacterium | reverse complement strand
TACGGCCTCCCCCCCGATCTGCCCGCCGCGCAAGCCTGGCCGCTGGTGGGCAACAGCCTCAGCGTGCCGGCGGTGCACGCCGTCCTGGCGCCGCTGGTCGCCGGAGCGGCGTGAGCGGGAAGGGGCCGGGCGGACCGGTGCGGTGAAGCCCTCCGGCCGGATGGGCCGCAGGTCCCGCCCTGTCGGCTTCAGACGGCCGACCGCGGTAACATCGGCCTTCGCCATGATCCGAACTCTGCGCTTCGACGTCTCCGGCCAGGGCCTCCACGAGATCACGGACCGCGTCGCCGACGCCGTGCGTGCGGCGGACGTCCGGGAAGGCCTCTGCACCCTCTTCATCCGCCACACCTCCGCCAGCCTCACGATCCAGGAGAACGCGGACCCCGCCGCCCGGCGCGACCTGGAGAGCTGGATGAACCGCCAGGTGCCGGAGAACGACCCGCTCTACACCCACACCGTCGAAGGCCCGGACGACATGCCCTCCCACATCAAGGCGGCCCTCACCGCCACCTCGCTCGGGATCCCCGTCGTGGACGGCCGACTCGCCCTCGGCACCTGGCAGGGGATCTTCCTCTGGGAGCACCGGACCAGCCGCAAGACCCGGGAGGTCGTCGTCCACCTGACCGCCTGACCGCCCGACGGGCTCCCGGGACCCCGCCCCCCCGGCGCCGGCCCGGACGGGCGGACCACCCTTTCGGATAGGGCGGCCCCGCCTTCACGGGGTTGGCCGGTGTTCGGTGTTACGCTGCACGCTAGCTACGCGGAAGCAACGCTCCCGGATCGATCGCTGGTGCCCACGCTGTGCCGCCCACCGGCTCGTGGCGGTGGGGTTCGTCCGGCGGCCTGATCGACGGGGGCTCGGGGAGACCTGCAAGGGGAGGAGGTTCCATGGAAGGCACCACCCAGTCCACGCGCCGCCGGTTCGTCAACTGGCTGCTCGGCCTGTCCACCGGCGCCCTGTTCGGGACCGTTCTGTACCCGGTGGCTCGATTCCTCAGCCCGCCGGAACGGGCGGAGGCCGCGACCAACCAGGTCGAGGCGGGCCCGGTCAACGACCCGGCGTTCGTCGACAAGGGGTACAAGATCGTCTCGTTCGGCGCCGACCCGGTGATCGTCGTCCGCGTCGGCTCCGAGGAGTTCCGGGCGTTCGCCGCGACCTGTACGCACCTGTCGTGCATCGTCGAGTACCGCAAGTCGAAAGAGCTGATCTGGTGCAACTGCCACAACGGCGCCTTCAACCTGAAGGGGCAGGTGGTCGGCGGGCCTCCGCCCAACCCCCTGACCCAGTACACGGTCCACCTGGTCTCGGAGAATCCGGCACTGCCGAAGACCGTGGTCGTCTCGCGGAGCGCCTGAGCCATGGCCGCCTCCGTCGACGCGATCCGCCGCTGGTTGGATGACCGGGTCCATCTCCACAAGGCCCGGGAGCTCGCCGAGCACAAGACGGTGCCGAGCCACCGCTACTCGGTGATCTACTACTTCGGGGGGATGACGCTGTTCTTCTTCGCCGTCCAGGTGGTGACCGGCATCCTCCTGATGCTCTACTACCGGCCCTCGGCCGAGAACGCCTTCGAATCGGTCGAGTTCCTGATGACCACGGTGCCGTTCGGCTGGCTGATCCGCTCGATCCACTCCTGGTCGGCCAACCTCATGGTCTTCGCCGCGTGGATCCACCTGGTCACCGTCTACTTCGGGAAGGCCTACCGCCCGCCCCGTGAGATGACCTGGATCTCCGGCTGTCTGCTCTTCTTCCTGGCCATGGCGTTCGGCTTCTCCGGCTACCTGTTGCCGTGGAACCAGCTCGCCTTCTTCGCCACCAAGGTGGGAACCGAGATCGCCGGCGCGGTGCCCATCGTCGGCGAATGGACCGTGCGCTTCCTGCGCAACGGCGACCGGGTGACCGGCGCGACCCTGTCGCGCTTCTACGGCTTCCACGTGGCCGTCCTGCCGGCGATCACCACCATGGTGCTCGGGCTCCACCTGCTGCTCGTCCAGCTCCACGGCATGAGCTCGCCGCCGGCGGTCGAGGAGGAGGCCAGGAAGCGCAAGCCGATGAAGTTCTGGCCGCACTTCGCCCTGCGCGACATGTTCGGCTGGCTGCTGGCCCTCGCCGTGCTCGCCGCGCTCGCCGCCCTCTACCCGTGGGAGCTCGGGGAGAAGGCCGACCCGTTCGCTCCGGCCTACGCGGACATCGCACCCGAGTGGTACTTCATGTTCATGTTCCAGACCCTGAAGCTGGTGCCCGGCGGACACATCGCCGGGCTCGAGTACGAGGCGATCCCGATCCTCGGGTTCGGTCTCGCCGGCCTGCTGCTCGTCCTGGTGCCCTTCCTCGACCGGCGCCTGGTGCGCGAGGGCAAGAGCCCGTTGTTCACCTGGATCGGCGTCGTCGCGCTGGTGTTCATCGTCGGCATGACCGCCTGGGGCTACCATTCGTTGGGCCCCGTCTGGATCGTCCTGGGAGCTCTCGCGCTGACGGGTCTGTTCGCGTTCGTCGTCCGCTCGGGGGGCGAACGAGCGGGCACCGAGGGGGAGAAGGAGGTGGACCAGTGAGCACCCGACCGTCCCGCATCGCTCCGATCATGACCGCGCTCCTCCTGACTTCGGTCGTGAGCGCCCTGGGCTGGAATCTACTGCCGGGCCTCGGCCCGCAGGCCGCGTTCGCCCAGGAAACCGAGGCCGGCCGGGCCGGCGCCCCGGGCCCCAGGACCTCCTCCTGCCTGGCGTGCCACGGCAGCCCCGAGTGGTTCGCCGACAAGCACATCCAGGAGATCGTCCGGGACTACGAGGGCGGCGCCCACCAGGCCGCCGACCTGGGCTGCGAGGACTGCCACGGAGGCAACCCGGACCCGGCGCTGTCGCAGGACATCGACGCCGCCATGAGCCCGGAGTGGGAGGCGAACCCGTTCATCGGCGTGCCGAGCGCCGAGGAGATCCCGGCCTTCTGCGGCCGCTGCCACTCCGACCCCACGTACATGCGCCGGTTCCAGCCCGATCCGCGAATCGACCAGGTGCGGGAGTACCTGACGAGCCAGCACGGCCAGGCCCTGCTGCGCCGGGGCGACCCCAAGGTGGCCACCTGCGTCGACTGCCACGGCATCCACGGCATCCTCGGCCCCGGCGATCCCCAGTCGCCGGTCTACCCGGCCAACGTGGCCGAGACCTGCCACAAGTGCCATTCCAAGGCGGAATACATGGCCGGCTACACCGACGACGCCGGCCGGCCGCTGCCGGTGGACCAGTACGCCCGCTGGACCCAGAGCGTCCACGCCGCGGCCATGTTCGAGAAGGAGGACCTGACGGCGCCCACCTGCAACGACTGCCACGGCAACCACGGCGCGGCGCCGCCGGGAATCGACTCGATCGCCTTCGTCTGCGGTCAGTGCCACGGGCGCGAGGCCGGCCTGTTCCGGGACAGCACCAAGCGCGAGGGCTTCCAGACCCACGATGCGTACATCGAAGGGATGGGCCCCGGCGCCTGCGCCGAGTGCCACGCGGCGGACTCGCCGCAGGCCGGGCTCGAGCAGTTCGTCGAGTTCAGCGAGTGCAGCACCTGCCACGGCAACCACGCCGTCGTCCGCCCGTCCGTGGCGATGCTGGCGCCGCTGCCGGAGATCCCCTGCGCCTTCTGCCACGAGGGCGTCGGCCCCCTGGCCCCCGGAACCGGGGACGGGACGGCGGCGCTGCCGCCGGAGCCGGACGACGTGATGGCGCACTACGCGGAGGTCCGCGACGACCTGCTGGCGCAGGCCGAGCGGGAAGGGCTCCAGGGAGCGGCCCGGTTCGACTGGATGGTGGACCAGGCGCTCGGGATCGAGCCGCACCACCTGCCGGCCACCGAGGCTCCCGCGGAAACGGCTTCCGAAGAGGAGGAAGAGACCGACGCACGGGCCGACGTTCCGGCCGCCGAGCACTCGCGGGCGGGCCTCGCGCTGCCGGCCAACCTGCGGCCGGAGTTCCGCCGCCTGTTCGAGAAGTTCCGGATCGGCAAG
>JASFUJ010000457.1:0-3998 GCA_050050355.1 Acidobacteriota bacterium | reverse complement strand
TCGACGTCTGGGCGGAGGAGGAGGGTGCCGCCGGCTTCGACGCCCTCCCCGCCGAGCGCCGGGCCGTGCTCCGCGACCGGCTCCGCCGGGAGATGCGCACCAACCGGTACGACCCGGAGACTGGCGTCCTCACCCTGAGCGACGCCCGGGTCGAAGCCGTGCGGCGCACCGCGGCCCACTACGACGGCCTCTACGCCGGGGCTCCCGCGCTCCGGGATCTACGCGAGGACTACGCCATGCAGGAGGTGACGGTTCCCGATCCGGACCGGCGCGCGGCCCTCACCGACTTCTTCTTCTGGACCGCCTGGGCCTGTACCACCGAGCGGCCCGGCTCGAACGTGACCTACACCAACAACTGGCCCCACGAGGCGCTGGTGGGCAACCGGCCCACCGGGGCCAACGTGCTCTGGACCATGGCCAGCGTCGTCCTGCTGCTGGCCGGGATCGGCGCTCTGGTCTGGTGGCGCGCCTTCCGCGGCGAAGAGGAGCCCGCGGTCACGCCGCCCGCGACCGACCCGTTCTCCGGGATCGAGCTCACGCCGTCCATGCGTGCCGTGGGCAAGTTCCTCGGCGTGGTGGTGGGGCTCTTCGTGGTGCAGGTGCTCCTGGGGGCGATCACTGCCCACTACACCGTCGAGGGGCAGTCCTTCTTCGGCCTGCCGCTGGCGGTGTGGCTGCCCTACAGCCTCACCCGCACCTGGCACATCCAGACGGCGGTCTTCTGGATCGCCACGGCGTTCCTCGCCGCCGGGCTCTTCCTGGCGCCGGCGATCGGCGGCCGGGAGCCCCGCTTCCAGCGCCTGGGCGTCAACGTCCTGTTCGGGGCGCTGCTGGTCGTGGTCGGAGGATCGCTCGCCGGCGAGTGGTTCTCGATCCACCAGAAGCTCGGTCTCGACGCCGGGTTCTGGTTCGGGCACCAGGGCTACGAGTACGTGGACCTCGGTCGGTTCTGGCAGATCGGCCTGTTCGTCGGCCTGGTGCTCTGGCTGACCCTCATGATGCGAGCCCTCTGGCCGGCCATCCAGCGCCGGGACGCCGGAAGGCCCCTGGTGCTGATGTTCGCGGGAGCCACCACGGCGATCGGGCTCATGTACGCCGCGGGCTTCTTCTTCAGCGCCCGTAGCCATCTGACGGTCATGGAGTACTGGCGCTGGTGGGTGGTGCACCTGTGGGTCGAGGGTTTCTTCGAGGTCTTCGCCACCGCCGCGGCGGCCTTCGTCTTCGCCCGCTTCGGGCTGGTGTCGAAGAAGCACGCCGGGGCCGCGGTGATCGCCGCCAGCGCCCTGTACCTGTTCGCCGGCATCCCGGGCACCTTCCATCACCTCTACTTCGCCGGCACTCCCACCTCGATCCTGGCGGTGGGAGCGGCCTTCAGCGCCCTGGAGGTGGTGCCGCTGGTGCTCATCGGCCTGGAGGCGTTCGCCACCTGGCGGATGCAGCACGCCGCTCCCTGGATGGCGCGCTACCGCTGGCCGGTGGTCTTCTTCGTCGGCGTCGCCTTCTGGAACCTGGTCGGGGCGGGGCTGTTCGGCTTCCTGATCAACCCGCCGCTGGCGCTCTACTACATGCAGGGCCTGAACACGACTCCGGTCCACGCCCACACCGCGCTCTTCGGCGTCTACGGCCTGCTGTCTCTAGGGCTGATCCTGCTGGTCGCGCGCTTCCTGACCGGGCGCGCGGTCTGGAAGCAGCGTCCCCTGGCCCTCGCCTTCTGGGCCATGAACATCGGCCTGGGGCTGATGGTGGCGCTGAGCCTGTTGCCGATCGGTCTCGCCCAGGCCTGGGCGAGCGTCGAGCACGGCGTCTGGTACGCCCGGAGCGCCGAGTTCCTGCAGCTCCCGGTGCTGGAGACGCTCCGCTGGCTGCGGATCGTCGGCGACGGGATCTTCCTCGCGGGCGTCGGGCTCTTCACCTGGTTCTTCCTGGGCCTCTGGACCGGCTGGAGCTACGAGACCGGCGCCGCCGGCGCGACCGAGGACCGGGTCGCCGCGGGCCGTCGCCCCCTGCCGTCGGCGGCCTCGTAGCCCGAACGCAGCCCGGCGCGGGGTCTCGCCTCGGCGAAGGCTCCGCGCCGGGCTCCCGGTGTCCGCCGCATACGAAACCGAACGAACCGAACGAGCTGAGACAAGGAGATCGAAGCAATGAACATCACCGCAGAGAGCAGGGTCGGCGAGATCGCCGCCCACCATCCCATGGCCACCCGGGTCTTCGCCCGACACGGAATCGACTTCTGCTGTGGAGGAGGCGTTCCCCTGGAGCAGGCCTGCGCCCGGCGGGACCTGGACACGGTGCAGGTCCTGGACGAGATCGACCAGGCCCTCGCCGAGGGCGATCCGGACCTGGAGCAGTGGACCGAGGCCCCGGCCGCGGATCTCGTCCGCCACATCGTGCACGCCTACCACATGCCGCTGCGCGAGGAGCTTCCCCGTCTCGAATCGATGCTCCGGAAGGTGAACCGCGTCCACGGGGACAAGGACCCCGAGCGGCTGGGGAGCCTGCTCAGCACCTTCCTGAAGCTCCAGACGGAGCTCGCCGACCACATGGCCCGCGAAGAGGGCGTCCTCTTCCCCGAGATCCTCGAGTACGGCGAAGGCGCCGTGGTGCCGTTCGAGCCCTTCGTCGACGACCACACGGAGGCCGGCGAGGCTCTGGCCCGGATCCGCGAGCTGACCGACGACTACCGGGTGCCCGACGGCGCCTGCAACACCTGGCGCGCTCTGTGGCACGGCCTGGAGGCCCTGGAGGAGTCCATGCACCAGCACATCCACCTGGAGAACAATGTCCTGTTTCCGCGGGTGAACGGGGCGTGAACATCTACAAAGGCCGAGCTCGTGACGAATGAATCGAGTCTTCCCGATCCATCGGGAACGCCGTTCCGATCAACCTTGACGATCCTCCGGATCTCCCCTCCAAACCCCCCATGTCCCTTCCTCTCAGTCGTCCAGAACGGCCGGCGGGTGCCGGCCTGCGGGGGAGGCAGGGGACGCCACCGCCCGGAGCTCGCGTCGTTTTGAGGCGAAGCTTCACTGGAGAATCCCATGATCACCATCACCGACGCCCTGCGGGGCGAGCACGCGGTCATCTACCGTCTCCTGTCCCACGTGGAATCGGCCTGCGACGACGGCGACCTCGACCGGACCAGGACCCTCGCCGGCGAGCTCGAGGCGGCCCTCGAGGCGCACGCCCGGATCGAGGACGAGCTGCTGTTCAGAGACCTGGACGGCGTCCTCCCGCCGCAGGGGCCGCTCGCCGTGATGCGGGCCGAGCACGAGCAGATCGAGGGGCTCCTGGCGAGCTTCCCGGATCTGTCGGACGCCGGCGAGGCGTGCCGGCGGGTCCGGCGGCTCACCGCCGTCGCCCGGGATCACTTCGCCAAGGAGGAGCAGGTCCTCTTCCCCATGGCCGAGCGGATGCTCCCACCCGCTCGGCTCCGGGAGCTGGGGGAGCGCTGGGCCGCCGAGTGCGGCGTGGCGATCCCCGCCGCTCCGGCCTGCGGCTGAGGACGGAGTCCGCCCGGCTCCGACTCCGTCGCTCCCCCTTCCGTGATAGACCTGTCTCGAAAGGAGGACGCACATGAAGCTCGACGACGCCAAGGCCCTGGTCACGGGGGGGAGCGAGGGAATCGGCCGCGGAATCGCCGCCGCACTGATCGCCAGAGGAGCCGACGTGGTGATCACCGGCCGGGACGAGGAGACGCTCCGGCGGACCGCGGACGAGATCGGCGCCGGGTTCATCGCCGGGGACGTCGGCGTCGAGACCGACGCCGTGCGGACGGTCGCCGAATTCGTCGACCGCCACGGCCGCATCGACATCCTGGTCAACAACGCCGGGTTCGGAATCTTCGCGCCGCTGGTCGAGACCCGTCTCGAGGACCTCGAGGCGGTCTTTCGCACCAACGTCTACGGCGCCTTCCTGATGGGCCGCGAAGCGGCGAAGCAGTTCATCCGCCAGGGCTCGGGCCACCTGATCAACATCTCGTCGACCTCGGGGCTGCGCGG
>JASFUJ010000456.1:0-4002 GCA_050050355.1 Acidobacteriota bacterium | reverse complement strand
CGAAGACCGAGGCGAAGACCGCGGCGGAATAGTCCGCGCTCCGGCCGGCCGCACGCCGGCGCTCACCCCCCGTGCTGCCAGCAGTACCGCGACCCGGGCTGGGCCGGCCTGGAGCACCGCTTGCCGCTCCTGGTCTTCCCGGCGCACGCCCGGGGCTCGGTCGTCGAGGGTTCCTCCCGCCGCCCGGCGGCGGCGGCCGGTCGTCCGGAAGGGGCCGGCGATCCGGCGTCCGCGGACCCGCCGGCCGCACCGGCCTCGTCGCGGGCCTCGGCCCGCAGGAGCGCGTAGCAGAACGCTCCGAGTCCCAGGGTCACCAGGGCGAAAAACAGGCGCTTGAAGAATCGGCTCATGACGGGGCTGATTCTACAACCGCACCAGCACAGCCCCCCAGTTCAGGCCCGCTCCGAGCGCCGTGAAGGCCACCAGCGAGCCCTCCGGAGCCTTGCCCTCCCGGCGGGCTTCGTGGAACGCCAGGGGCAGGGTGGCGGAGGTGGTGTTGCCGTACTTCTGGATGTTGTTGTGGACCCGCTCCTCCGGTAGTCCGAGCGCCTTGCGCGCGAACTCGTTGATGCGCAGGTTGGCCTGGTGCATGATCAGCAGGTCCAGGTCGTCCACGCCGTAGGCCGCGTCTCCCAGCACCTCGGTGGTCACCTCCGGCATGCGCTGCACCGCCAGCTTGAACACCTGGCGGCCGTCCATCACCGGCACGGTGCCGCCGCGCGCCACCATCTCCTCGGACACGAACGGCCGGCACGCCGAGCCGCCGCCCGGCACGTAGAGGATGTCCTTGTGGTTGCCGTCGGCGTAGAGCCGGCTTCCGAGGATGCCCTTGCCCTCGTCGCGATCGCCGGCCCGGAAGACCATCGCCCCCGCGGCGTCGCCGAAGAGCACCACCAGGTGGCGAAACTGGCAGTTCCACTCGAACTCCTCCTCGGACAGCTCGCCGTCGCCCTCGAGCAGGACCCTCCAGGTCTCCTCCGAAAACGGCATGAGCGAGGTGTGGACGTCGGTCCCCACCAGCAGGACGGTCCGCGCCGTCCCGCTCGCGATCAATGCGTCGACCATCTGGAGACCGTAGGCGAACCCGGCGCACTGCTGGCGGATGTCGAGGGCCGGCAGGGCGCCGATGCCGAGGCGCTCCTGGATCAGCGGACCGGTCCCGGGGAAGTAGTGATCGGGCGTCATGGTGGCGCACACCAGGTAGTCGACGTCGTCGGCCTCCACGCCGGCGTCCTCCAGGGCGGCCCGCGCCGCCTCCGCCCCCAGGTCCGCGGAACCGGTGCCCGGTTCCACGTAGTAGCGCGTGACGATTCCGCTGCGCTCCTGGATCCACTCGTCGCTGGTCTCGATGATGCGGGCGAGCATGTGGTTGTCGATGCGGATCGGGGGCACGGCGATGCCGCTGCCGGCGAACACGGCGCTCGGCCCGGAGGGTCGGGATGGTCGGGCTGACTCGTTCATGGGGGCGGTCTCCTCCTCGGGGTTCGATCGTCTCGGATGCGGTGGGGCTCGGTACGGTCGGGCGAAGCCGGCCGCGGTCGGGCGAGGCCGGCCTCCCACCCGGCGCGGGCGCTCAGCGCGGGCGGGGTCCCGGGGGGCGTTGCGGTGGACCGCCGGGACGGTAGAAGTCGGTCACGTCTCCCACCTTCTGAAAGCGGTAGGAGCCTTGCGGTGGCCGGCCGTCCAGACCGGGCGGAGCGTCCTCGGGATAGAACCAGACCTCGACGGCCGGGCCGCCGCGGCGCGGGATCTCGTAGTCGGTCCGTTCCGGCTCACCATACAGGACGTGGATCACGCCGCGCGCCGTCTTGCGCCCGGAGACGCCCGACTCGCCGAACCTGCGATCCGCCTCCTCCACCCGGCGTTCGAAGGTCTCGCGCACCGGGTTGCCCGGCGTGGACGGATCCGGATCCCGGCGACGCCAGAAGGCCTCGACGAAGTCGGCGGCGGCGAAGTCGCCCTCCAGCGCCAGGAACTCCCTCTCCTCCTCCGAGGTCGCCAGGGCGGCGACCGGGCCGACGAGCCACTGGGCGTAGGCCGGGCTCAGCCGCGAGTTGGTGAGGTCCGCGGCGTCCCGGGCGGCGGGGTTTCCCGAGCAGGCGCCGAGCCACGGCAAGACCGCAGCGAGCGCCCAGGCCGCGGTCCGGCGCGGCCGCCGGGCTCGCCCGCCGACTCGGGTGCGCTCAGCGGTCATGCCGACGGAGCAGGTCCAGGAACTCCTCCCGGACCTCCTTGTGGTAGAAGGTGCCACGGATCGCCGAGGTGACGGTCATCGCCCCCGGCTTCTTCACGCCCCGCATCTCCACGCACAGGTGGCGCGCCTCGATCACCACCATCGCTCCCTGGGGGTTCAGCTTCTCCTGGAGAAAGGTCACCACCTGCTCGGTGAGCCGCTCCTGGAGCTGAGGCCGCTTGGCGTAGAACTCGACGATCCGTGCCATCTTCGACAGCCCGATGATCCGGTCGCGGGGGATGTAGGCGATGTGGGCGTGTCCGTAGAACGGCACCAGGTGATGGGAGCACATGGAGTAGAAGGGGATCTCCTTCTCCATGACCATCGCGGCGTAGCCCTCGTCGTTGGGGAAGGTGGTGACGTCGGGCTCCGAGCCCTCCAGGAGACCGTGGAACATCTCCAGGTACATCATCGCCACGCGCACGTCGGTCTCGCGCAGGTTGTGGTCGGTCACGTCGAGCCCCAGCTCGGTCAGCATGCTCCGGACGTGGCCCGCGATCCGCTCGACCTTGCCCCGGGTCTCCGGGTCGAGACCTTCGAGACGGGTCGGTGCGGGTTCCAGATCGAGATTCATGGTTTCTCCGGTTCGTGGGTCCTCGCTTCGATCGGTCCGTCGGACGTCCCGGCGAAGATTCGGCCGGCACCGCTCGAAGCCGCTCGAAGTCGGGAACCCGTATTCTACAATGTGCCGCCATGATGCCCCGCCTGCCCGACGACGTGCTCGACCCCCGCTTCTACGATCACCTGGGCGAGATCCCGGAGGACCTGTTCGACGAACGGCTCTACTGGAGCGTCGAGCTGGTGGAACGCTACGCCCGGGAGTGGGCGGTGGAGCTCGCCGGCCTCCTCGGCCTGGAGCGGGCGGTCGAACGAGCCGGTGACGCCGGCGCGACCGCCGGCGCCGTGGTGGCGAGCCTGGAGCTCGATCCGGAGGTCCGGAGCGCGGCGTCCTGGATCCTCGAGCAACTGGCCGCCGCCGGCCTGCTCTACGCCGCCGGACCGCCGACCACCCCGGAGCACCGCAGGTTCTCCTCCGCCGGGCCGCTCCGGCCCTCCCACCGGCCCCGCATCCGCGAGGCGGCGCTGGAGCAGAGCCCGGGCAACGAACCGTTCCTCGACCTGCTGGACGCCGCGGGCGAGGTGCTGCCCCGCCTCGCCGCCGGTGAGACCACGGGGGAGGCGGCGCTCCTCGGCGCCGCCGGGATCGGACGCTGGATCCGCTACTTCTCGAACGACAACCCGGTCTACGCCCTCAACAACCGGCTGGCCGCCCTGGCTGCTGCCGCGCGGCTGCCCCGGCCGTCCCGGACCGGGGCGGCGACCGGTTCCGGGGCCGAGCTGCTCGAGGTGGGCGCCGGCGCCGGCAGCGCGAGCGCGGCGCTGCTCGAGGCGATGGAAGAACGGAACCTGCTGGACCGCATCGGCCGGTTCCGGATCACCGAGCCGGCCGCCATGCTCCGGCGCCGGGCCGAGCGGACCCTGCCCCGCCGGTTCCCCCTGTCCGAGTCCGGGGGCGAGCTCGTCTTCGCCGACCTGGACGTGGACCGGCCCTGGGCGGAGCAGGGCGTGGAGCCGGAGAGCCTCGACCTCGTCTACGGCGTCAACGTCCTGCACGTGGCCCGGAACCTGGGCGCGTCGCTGGCGCAGGCCTTCGACGCCCTGGCCCCCGGCGGCTGGCTGGTGGCGGGCGAGTGCCTGCGCCCGCTGCCCGGTCAACCGGTGGCGGCGGAGCTCCCGTTCCTGCTGCTCGAGGGGTTCCGGGACGTGGA
>JASFUJ010000455.1:0-4002 GCA_050050355.1 Acidobacteriota bacterium | reverse complement strand
CGGAGGCAGCCGGCGAAGCGGCGGTCCGGCTGACGGCGCCACCGGAGGCCTTCCGCGCCGGCGAGTGGGCCGAGCGCTCCGAGCGGCTGTTCCGGGAGATCCAGGTGGCTCTCATCCGTCGGCAGCGGCCGAAGAGCGACGACGAGAGCGCGGCCGAGGCCGGACGGGAAGGCCGGAGAGCCGACCGTCCCGGCGCGCCTCCCCCGTGAGTGGCGCCCACGGGGCGCAGGGCCCCGGTACGCCCGCCGGCGCCCGACTTCATAAATCGTCCGAAAAGTCATAACTTTTATGAAGAACAACCCGCCTCGCCGGCCGGTACAACTCCGTATCGACCCCGGAGTCGGCGCCGGAGTCGGGAGGTCCCGCGGCCGATGGAGACTGGCACGAGGATTGCCGCCTCTCCCCGCCGGAAGGCGGTGGACCCGTCGATCCGGGTCAGCCCGGATCGATCCGGATTGATCCAGGTCGGCCTGGATCGGCCTGGATTGGCTTGGATCGGGAACGACGACCGGGAGCTCCTCGCAGTGCCCCGCAGGGCCGCGCCCCATCCGGGCGGGTTTGTTTATACTGCCCGCCTGACGAGACCTCGATACGGCAGTCTTTGAACGAACGGGCACAAGCAGATGGAACGAAAGCTCTGGACCCTCCCCAAGATCCTCGCGACGCTCGGCGTCCTCCTCGTGGCCAACAGCGCCTATCTGGCGACCGCCGGCGCGCCCCACTTCTTCTATTTCGCCAACCTGGTCCTCCACCTGGTGGTGGGTCTGGCGGCGACGGCCCTGTTCCTGCCCTGGTGGTGGCGCCGTCGGGAGAGGCCGCTCGTCCTGGTCTCCGGCCTGCTGCTGATCCTGTCGGCGCTGGTCGCCGTGGTGCTGGTGATCGTCGGCAACGAGCGGCCCACCTACTGGATGGTGCCGGTCCATACCGGTCTGGCGGTGGCCGGGCTCGCGGGGCTGGTGCTCGACGGCCTGAAGCGCCGGGCGGGCTCGCTGCCGAAGCTGGCCGCGGTCGGGCTCGCGCTGGCGATCGTGCTCCCGGCGGCGGCCCTCTACTGGCAGAGCACCCATCCCGACCCGCAGGACCGGGTGGTCAACCCGCCCGCGCCCCTGACCATGGAGGAAGAGGCGATGGGCGGCGCGGACGGACCGTTCTTCCCGTCGTCCGTGTCCAACGAGCACCAGGGGCTGGTGCCGTCGTCGATCTACCTCGACCCCAAGAGCTGTGGCCGCGCCGGGTGCCACCCGGACCTCGTCGAGCAGTGGGAGAGCTCGGTCCACCACCGGGGGAGCTTCAACAACCAGTGGTACCGGAAGTCGATCGAATACATGCAGCAGACCGCCGGGATCGAGTCGTCCAAGTGGTGCGGGGGCTGTCACGACCCGGCGCTCCTCCAGTCCGGCATGATGGACCGGCCCATCCAGGAGGTGGTCCACACGGAGGAGGCCCAGGCCGGGATCACCTGCACCGCCTGCCACATGATCTCGTCGGTGGGCAGCACCATGGGCAACGGCGACTACCAGATCCACGTCCCGGCCCTGCACGACCTGGCCACCAGCGACAATCCGCTGCTGACCGGCGTCCATGACTTCCTGGTGCGGCTCGACCCGGAGCCCCACCGGCGCACGTTCCTCAAGCCCTTCTTCCGGGGCGTCGACTCCCCCGCTCTCTGCTCGGGCTGCCACAAGGTCCACCTGGACAAGCCGGTGAACCACTACCGGTGGGTCCGCGGCTTCAACGAGTACGACAACTGGCAGGCGAGCGGCGTTTCCGGCTACGGCGCCCGGTCCTTCTACTACCCGCCGGAGCCCAAGAACTGCATCGACTGCCACATGCCGCGGGTCGATTCGGACGACGCCGGGGCCAAGGAGGGCACCGTGGCCTCCCACCGGTTCGCGGCGGCCAACACTGCGGTGCCGACGGCGTACAAGGATCAGGAGCAGCTCGAGAAGGTGATCGCCTTCCTCCAGAAGCGGCAGGTGACGGTCGACATCTTCGCCATGACCGAGGGCCGCGAGCAGGAAGAGGACCAGGGCGGGCTGGCCACCGAGGGTCCGGCCCTGGCGACCACGTTCGCCGTCGGCGAGGAGGCGGGCATGGCGGTCGGGACCGGCGGCGCGACCCTCGGCCCGCAGGAGGCCGTCTACGCACCCCTCGACCGCGTCCCGGCCACCGTCCGGCGGGGCGACTCCACGCGGATCGACGTGGTCGTGCGCACCCGGGGAGTCGGTCACTTCTTCCCCGGTGGCACGGTCGACGCCTACGACTGCTGGGTGGAGCTTCGGGCGGTCGACTCCGAGGGCAAGACCATCTACTGGAGCGGCATGGCCGACGAGGACGCCCCGGTCGAAGAGGGCGCCCACTTCTACCGGGCGCTGATGATCGACGCCGGGGGCAACCCGATCAACAAGCGCAACGCCTTCCAGACCCGCGCCGTGGTCTACGTGCGGCTGATTCCGCCGGGGGCCGCCGATCTCGTCCGCTTCCGGCTCGACATCCCCGAGGACGCGGCGGACGAGATCGAGCTCCGCGCGCGCCTCAACTACCGGAAGTTCTCCTGGTGGAACAACCACTTCGCGTACGCCGGAGAGCCCGCACCCGGCCAGGAGGGCGCCACGTACAACGAGCACCTGGACGAGCGCCAGTGGGTCTTCACCGGCGACACGTCGGGCGAGGCGGTGTCGGGCCCCACCAAGGAGGTTCCGACGCTGCCGATCGTGGTGATGGCCGAGGACACCCAGACGCTCCGGGTGGTCGACGCGGGCCGGTCTCTGCCGGCCATGGCCGAGGCGGACGAGGATCCGTCGGTCGACCGGGAACGCTGGAACGACTACGGCATCGGCCTGTTCCTCCAGGGGGACCTGCGGGGAGCCCGCCGGGCGTTCACGCGGGTGACCGAGCTCGAGCCCGACTACGTGGACGGCTGGGTCAACCTGGGACGGGTCGCGGTGGCCGAAGGCGCCGTGGAAGGGGCCCGCACGGTGCTGGAGAAGGCGCTGGAGCTGGAGCCGGACCTGGCTCGGGGCCACTTCTTCCTCGGCCTGGTGGACAAGGAGGTCGGCGAGTACGAGGCGGCCCTGGAGCACTTCGGCGTGGTCGCGGAGCAGTACCCGAAGGACCGGGTGGTGCGCAACCAGACCGCGCGGGTCCACCTGCTCGACCGGAGCTACGAGGCCGCGGTCGCCGAGCTGGAGCACGTGTTCGCCATCGATCCGGAGGACCTGATGGCCCACTACACCGCGATGCTCGCCTACCGGGGGCTCGGCGACATGGAGCGCTCCACGCGCCACCAGACGCTCTACGAGCGCTTCAAGGCCGACGAGTCGGCCCAGGAGCTGACCCGGGACTACCGGAACGCCAACCCCCACGACAACAACGAGCGCCAGTCGGTCCACGAGCACACGGGACCGAGCCGCGAGGCCATCGAGGCCTTCCTGGAGGTCCACGACGGACCGCAGGCGGCCGGCCAGCCCGCGGGCGGCTGATCGGGACGCACCGGCGCCTGACCCGAACCGACCACACGACGGTATGCCATGAGCGATCGAACACACTCCGCACTCCCCAGCCTGCCGGCACTGCTGGCCCTCTCCGTCCTGCTGCTCCCCGGAGCGGTCCCGTCCGCCTCGGCCCAGCAAGACGCCTCGCCCCTGTTCGTCGACGTGACGTCGCAGGCCGGCGTCGACTTCACCCACCAGACCGGCGGTTTCGGCAAGAAGTGGCTGCCGGAGACCATGGGCTCCGGCGTGATCGTGTTCGACGCCGACGGCGACGACCGCCTCGACCTCCTCTTCCTGAACGGCCGGAGCTTCTCCGGCGTCGACGCCTCCCCCGGTGACTCGGCCACCCAGAAGCTCTACCTGAACCGCTCCGACGACGGCGGCCCGATCCGCTTCACGGACGGGACGGCGAAGGCCGGGCTCGGCCTGAACGAGTACTGCATGGGCGGCGCGGCCGGCGACCTGGACGCGGACGGGGACGCGGACCTCTACCTCTCCTGCCTCGGCC
>JASFUJ010000454.1:0-4011 GCA_050050355.1 Acidobacteriota bacterium | reverse complement strand
CCGCCCTACTGGAGTGGATCGACCGGGTCCGGGACGCCCGGGGCGAGCGCCGCTCGGACGCCCGGCGGCGTGGCGAGCTGGTCGACATGCTCGTGGCGGGCGGCGCCACGGCAGCCGCGTCCGCTCCGGGGCGCGTGATCCAGGCGCTGGGGGAAGCCGGTGTCTTCCGCCTCGGTGGGGTGCTGGTCGGTACGTACGGGTTTCTGGCTCTGGGCAACGCCCTCGGCATCCGGTTCGGCGGGCGCCACCTGCGGACCGAAGACGTGGACATCGCCCACGATCTTCGGCTTGCCGTCGCCCTCGGCCCGACCGACTCGCCGGTGGACGTTCCCGAGGCCCTCGCCGGCGTCGATCAGCGGTTCTTCGGGGTTCCGGGGCTCGATCCCCGGCAACCGAGCGCATCCTTCAAGGTCCGGGGACGGGACCTGCGGGTGGACTTTCTGACCTCGCGTTCGGTGGCTCGGGGACGTCGGTCCCCGGATGGTCTCGTGGAGCTTCGCCGGTTCGGGGTCGCGGCACAGCCCCTGCCGTTTCTCGGCTATCTCCTCGAGAACACCATCCAGGCGGTCGTCCTCTACGACAGCGGCGTCCTGGTCAACGTACCCCAGCCGGCCCGGTTCGCATTGCACAAGATCTGGCTTGCCGGTCGCCGGCCCGCCGCCATGCAGGCTCGTGCCCGCAAGGACCTGGCCCAGGCCGAGGCACTGCTCGGGGCCCTGCTCGAAGATCGCCCGCGGGGCCTGGAGCGAGCCTGGGGCGCGGTTCCGGCAAAGCGCAGGGGGCAGGTCCGGGAGGGTCTCCGGCGGCTGGGGCCGAGGCTGCGCGAGGCGGTGGCTACGGCGGCGCAGATGGAGCCGGGACGGTGACGGCGGGGCCTGACGTCCGGCGGTTCCTCCGCCGGCGGCCGGCCGGGTGACGTCTGCGGCCCCGGGCGGATCCTGGAAGGGCGAGGATGGAGTGTCGCCGAACCCTCCACGGCTCCGATCTGCTACTCTATGTACATGAAGATGTCCATGAAGGGTCGCGAGCCCCGGCGGATCAGCTATTCGGTGGCCAGGTTGCGGTCCGACCTGGCCCGGGCCCTCCGGGAGGCGGAGGCGGGGGGAGCCGTCGAGATCACGCGGCGGGGGGAGCCGGTGGCGGTGCTCCTCGGACGGGGTGATTACGAGCGTCTGCGGCGGGGCGGCGAGGACTTCTGGGAGCGCTACGCACGGTTCCGGGAGAGGACGGACCTGGATGCGCTCGACCTCGACCCGGACGAGATCTTCGGCGGCGTGCGGGATCGCTCGCCGGGGCGCGAGGTCGACTGGTGAGCCTGCGGTTCCTGCTCGACACGAACGTCGTCTCGGAGCCGATCCGTCCCGCGCCGGATCCGGGCGTCGTCGACAAGATCCGACGCCACCAGGGCTCCCTCGCCCTGGCTTCCGTGGTCTGGCACGAGCTGGTCTTTGGGGTGTCCCGCCTCACCCCTTCACGGAGACGAGACGCCATCGAGGACTACCTGGAGACGGTCGTGGCTCCGGGCTTTCCGATCCTCTCCTACGACGAGGGTGCGGCCGACTGGCACGGCCGGGAACGGGCGCGGCTCGCCTCCGCAGGGCGCCCGCCGAGCTTCTCCGACGGCCAGATCGCGGCCATCGCCCAAGCCCACGGCCTGATCCTCGTCACCGCCAACCGCCAGCACTTCGAGCCCTTCGACGGCCTGCGCATCGAGGACTGGAGGGACCGGCGTTGACCGTTCATCCGGCCCGGTCCCGCTGGACCGTCCCGACCCCGCCGGGCTTCCGGTTCAAGACGACGCTGCTGAGCCACGGCTGGCTGCAGCTCGCCCCGTTCTCCCACGACGAGGGCTTCGCGACGCTGCGCCGCGTGCATCGGCTGCGGGACGGAACGGTGGTCCGGCTCGCGGTCCGCTCCGGCCGCTCCGCCGAAACCGAAGACGAGGAGCTCGAGGTCTCCGTGGCCGGCCCGGCCGGCGAGCCGGGCCCGGCCGTACGCGAGGAGGTCACCGGCGCGGTCCGGCGGATCTTCAACCTGGATCTCGACCTCTCGGGCTTCTACGAGCTGTTGCGGTCCGGAGAGGAGGACCGCGAGCGCTACGCCTGGGTGGAGCGCTTCGGCGCCGGCCGGCTGCTCCGCTCGCCGACGGTGTGGGAGGACCTGGCCAAGGTCCTGCTGACCACCAACACCACCTGGGCGGCCACCCGGAAGATGGTCGAGCGCCTGACCGCCCTGGGAGAGCGGGCCCCGAGTGAGCCGGGAGAGCCGTTGGACGCCCCCGCTCCCGCCCGGAGCCACGCCTTCCCCCTGCCGGAGCGGGTGGCGGAGCTCGACCCGGACGAGCTGTCCGAACGGGTTCGGGCCGGGTTCCGCTCCGCCTACCTCCACGAGCTGGCCGTGGAGATCGCCTCCGGGCGGCTGGACGTGGAGGCGTGGGCCGCCGAGCGGCTGCCGGCCCGGGAGCTGTTCTCCAGGGTCACCGCCCTCAAGGGCTTCGGCCCCTACGCCGCCGGGACGATGCTCAAGCTCCTCGGGAGCTTCGACGAGCTCGCCCTCGACACGGCGACCCGCGGCATGTTCGCCCGCCGCTACAACGACGGCGAGCCGGCGAGCGACGCCCGGATCCGGGCCCACTACCAGCCTTACGGCGCCTGGCGAGGCCTCGTGATCTGGGTCGACCTCCTCGACGAGGCCGTCGGCGAGCGGCTCCGCTCCGGGGAGCTCTGAAGAAAAAGGCCCCCCGGTGCGGGGGCGCCGGGGGGCCGAGCTGCCGCGGACCGGAGGGCCCGCGACGCATGCCGTCGGGGGTCAGTCCAGCTCGTAGACCCGTACGTTGCGGAACCGGCCGGTGTTGGTCGTTCCCGCGTCGTTGTCGTTGACGAAGACCAGCCGGAAGCCGGAGCCGGTGTACTCGCGACCCACCGGGATGACGAAGGTCTTGAACGTGCCCACGTCGCCGGCGTCGTACGTGCGGACCCAGTCGATGTCGCTCGCCCAGCTCTGCGTTCCGAAGAAGCGGAAGATGCGCAGGTCGTTGGTGAGCGTGTCGTCCTCGTCGAAGCCGATGCCGTGGATCTCGCCCTCGACCGTGCTCTGGTAGTCGAAGGCGACGACGGTGTTCGGCGTGAGGGTGTAGGTGCCGGTGCTCCGGCGCCACCGGTTGCCGGTGAGGAACAGCGTCGCGCCCGAGTCCTCGACGGCCACGGAGCCCGAGCCGTCCTGGTTGGAGTAGGCGGTCATGCCGTAGGTGTCGAAGTCGATCGTGGCCACCGTCGGCGTCTCCTCGTAGATCCGCACGTTGCGGAACCGGCTGTCGTTGTCCAGCGTGCCGGAGTCCTTGTCGTTGACCAGCACCAGCCGGAAGCCGGAGCCGGTGTAGAAGGCGCCCACCGGGATCTTGTAGGTCTTGAAGACCCCCGGCGTCGTGTACTCGCCGTCGTAGTGGTGGTGAGCGCTGGTCCAGGCCTGGGTGCCGTCGAGCTGGAAGATGCGCACGTCGTTGGTGAGGGTGTCGTCCTCGTCGAAGCCGATGCCGTGGATCTCACCCTCGCTGGTGCTCATGAAGTCCACCTCGACCACCGTGTACGGGGTGATCGTGTAGGTGTCGGTGGTCCGGCGCCAGCGGTTGCCCTCCAGCGCCAGGGTCGCGCCGCCGTCCTCGACGGTCACCGAGCCGGAGCCGTCCTGGTTGGAGTAGGCCACGGTGCCGGTTGCGTTCCAGTCGATGGCGCCCGGCTGGCCGGTGTCGGCCTCGATGGTGACGCCGATCGAGTCCGACCCGCCCAGGCCGCCCGAGTCGGTGACCGACGCGGTGACGGTGTGACTGCCCACCGACAGCGTGGAGGTGGAGAACGACGCTCCGGAGCCGATCGCGCCGTCCAGATCGGAGGACCACGACAGGCTCGACGACAGGTCCCCGTCCTCGGCGTCGGACGCCGTGCCGGAGAAGCCGACCGAGGTGCCCTCGGTGAAGGTCGAGCCGTCCGCCGGCGCCGTGATGGTCACGCTCGG
>JASFUJ010000453.1:0-4011 GCA_050050355.1 Acidobacteriota bacterium | reverse complement strand
CGGAACGGCAACTGCGGACGGGCGGCCGGCGAACCACACCCGGCCATCAGCTCCCAACGAGTTGATCAACACTTCATACAAAAAGATTGTAACATAGCTCGATCTCAATAAGCAATCCGGGAGAAGACGGAGCAGGCCGCGCGGCGGGATCCCGCGCTCGGGTCAGGGGGGAGGAGCCCGGGCCCGGGGCGGTGCGGAGCCGACCCGTCAGCCGGCCCGGTGCGCCTCGCGGTGGCTCTCCACCAGCCGCTCGACCACCGACGGGTCCGCCAGGGTCGTGATGTCGCCCAGGTCCTCGTACTCGCCCTTGGCGATGTTGCGCAGGATGCGTCGCATGATCTTGCCCGACCGGGTCTTGGGCAGGCCGGTGACGATCTGGATCTCGTCCGGCGACGCGATCGGGCCGATGGCGTGGCGGACCTGCTGCTTGAGGGCGCCGACGATCTCGTCCCGGCCCACGCTCCGGAACTCGGGCACCAGGTCGACGTAGGCGTAGATCCCCGTGCCCTTGATCTCGTGGGGGAAGCCCACGACCGCGGCCTCCGCCACCGCTTCGTGGGCCACCAGGGCGCTCTCCACCTCCGCGGTGCCCAGCCGGTGGCCGGAGACGTTGAGCACGTCGTCCACGCGGCCGGTGATCCAGTAGTAGCCGTCCTCGTCCCGGTAGCAGCCGTCGCCGGTGAAGTAGAGCCCCGGGAAGCGGGAGAAGTAGGTCTCCCGGAACCGCCGGTGATCGCCGTAGATGGTCCGGGCCTGGCCCGGCCACGGCCGCTTCAGACACAGGTTGCCGCGCACGTCGTTGCCTTCGAGGACCTTGCCGTCGTCGTCCACCAGGACCGGATCGACCCCGAAGAACGGCAGGGTCGCCGACCCCGGCTTGGTCGGGATGGCGCCCGGGAGCGGCGTGATCAGGATGCCCCCGGTCTCGGTCTGCCACCAGGTGTCGACGATCTCGCACCGGCCGTCGCCGACCACGTCGTGGTACCACTGCCAGACCTCCGGGTTGATGGGCTCGCCCACGGTCCCGAGGATCCGCAACGACTCCCTCCCGTAGCGCGTCACGTGGTCGTCCCCCTCGCGGGCGATGGCGCGGATCGCGGTCGGCGCGGTGTAGAAGACGTTGACGCCCAGGTCCTCCACCACCCGCCAGTACCGCCCGGCGTCCGGATAGAGCGGCGTCGACTCGAAGAGCACCGTGGTGGAGCCGTTGGCCAGCGGTCCGTACACGATGTAGCTGTGGCCGGTGATCCACCCGATGTCGGCGGCGCACATGTAGATGTCGTCCGGTTTGAGGTCGAACACGTACTGGTGGGTCAGCGAGGCGTAGAGCAGGTACCCCGCGGTGGTGTGGAGGACCCCCTTCGGCTTGCCCGTCGAGCCGGAGGTGTAGAGCACGAACAGCGGGCTCTCGGCGGCCTGCCACTCGTTGGGGCAGGTGGAGCGCTGCTTCTGGGCCTCGTCCTCGAGCCAGAAGTCCCGGCCCGGCTCCATCTCGACCTCGGTGTCGGTCCGGCGCACCACCAGCACCGTCTCCACCATCGACAGACCCTCGACGGCCTGGTCGGACGTCTCCTTGAGCGGAATCCGCTTGCCGCCCCGCAGGCCCTCGTTGGCGGTGACGAGCATCTTGCACCGGGCGTCGATGATCCGCTCCCGGAGCGACTCGGCCGAGAAGCCGGCGAAGACCACCGAGTGGACCGCCCCGATCCGCGCGCAGGCGAGCATGGTGTAGGCCAGCTCCGGCACCATCGGCAGGTAGATGGCCACCCGGTCCCCCTTGCGCACGCCGTGGTGGAGCAGCACGTTGGCCACCCGCGCCACGTGGTGCTTGAGGTCCCGGTACGAGATGTGCTCGTACTCCCCCGGCTCGTCCCTGGCCCAGATGATGGCGGTCTTGTCCGGCTGCGAGGCCAGGTGCCGGTCGACGCAGTTGAAGCACGCGTTCAGGCGGCCGCCGGCGAACCAGGAGAAGTCGACCGCCTCCATGTCGTAGTCGAAGATGGTGTGGGGCTCGTTGAACCAGTGCAGGCGTCCGGTCTGCTCGCGCCAGAAGTCCTCCGGCGCCTCGAGCGACCGGCGGTAGAGCTCCCGGTACTGCTCCATGGAGCTGATTGCCGCGCTTTGGGCGATCTCGGGCTTGACCTCGACCATCCGGGAACCTCCTTTGCTGCGTGACTGCGTGCCGCTCGAGTGCGAGCGAGGCGATCGAAAATGTGCCTCGATTATAGAGGAGCCGGCGGCGGCGGCCGAGGTGGAGCCGTGGTGAGGCCCGCGGTTTGACAGCCGTTCTCGGGGCGGATTACCCTCTCGTTCACCAAACCATCTCTGCTCGACGGATCGCTCCCGTCGCGGTCTCCGCGGCCCGCGGGGGAGGTGCGCCGGCGACGGGAGGAGTCGGCATGGAAGACGGTCGCCGTTCCAACGCGGCCCGGGCCTACTGGCGGGCCAACAAGATCCTCATCGCCGTCCTGCTCGCGGTCTGGGCGCTGGTCTCCCACGTCTTCGCCATCTTCCTGGCGAGGCCCCTCTCCGCGGTGGACGTGGGCGGAGTCCCCATGAGCTTCTGGTGGGCCCAGCAGGGCTCGATGGTGGTGTTCGTGGTGCTCATCTTCGTCTACGCCGTCGTCATGGACCGGCTGGACGAGAGGTACGACGTCCACGAGGAGCGCCCCCTGCGCAGCCCCGGCCGCGGCCCGGGCCGTGGCGAGGACCGTGGAGCGGGATCCGGGCCCCACGCGACCGGAACACCGGCCGGGGGGCCCGGCGACGGGCCGGAGGGCTCGCGGGGAGGCGACCGATGAGCGCCGAGGTCTGGACCTACCTCCTGGTCGGCCTCACCTTCGCCGCCTACCTGTACATCGGCTACCTCAACCGGGTGAAGGACACCGGCGGCTTCTACGTCGCCGGCCGGGGCGTGCCCGCGGTCTTCAACGGCGCCGCGGTCGGCGCCGACTGGATGTCGGCGGCGTCGTTCATCTCGATGGCCGGCCTGATCTCCTTCATGGGCTACGACGGCACGGTCTACCTGATGGGCTGGACCGGCGGCTACGTGCTGCTCGCCCTGCTCCTCGCCCCCTATCTGCGGAAGTACGGCAAGTACACCATCCCGGACTTCGTCGGCGACCGCTACGACTCGGCCACCGCCCGCATCGTGGCCGCGTTCGCCGCGATCTTCGTCTCGCTGACCTATGTCGCGGGGCAGATGCGCGGCGTCGGCATCGTCTTCAGCCGCTTCCTGAACGTGGACATCACGATCGGGGTGCTCATCGGCATGGCGATCGTGTCGTTCTTCGCCGTCCTCGGCGGCATGAAGGGGATCACGTGGACCCAGGTGGCCCAGTACACGGTGCTGATCATCGCCTACCTGATCCCTGCGGTGGCCATCGCCTGGGTGCTCACCGGCAACCCGGTCCCGCAGCTCTCGTTCACCTTCAGCGACCTGGTCGGCCGGCTGAACCAGATCCAGACGGACCTGGGCTTCTCCGAGTACACCCGCCCCTTCGCGTCCAGGTCGATGCTCGACGTCTTCTGCATCACCATGGCGCTGATGGCGGGGACCGCCGGCCTGCCCCACATCCTGGTGCGCTTCTACACGGTGCCGAGCGTGCGCTCGGCCCGCTACTCGGCCGCCTGGGCGCTGCTGTTCATCGCGCTCCTCTACACCACGGCGCCGGCGATCGCGGCCTTCGCCCGCTACAACCTGATCGACTCGCTCCACGGCAAGACCCTGGAGGAGATCCACGCGCTCGACTGGGTCGAGGGGTGGGAGGCGACCGGTCTGCTCGGCTTCGACGACAAGGACGGCGACGGGGTGATCCGGATGACCCCCAGCGCGGAGACCAGCGAGATCAGCATCGACCGCGACATCATCGTGCTGTCGACCCCCGAGGTGGCCCGCCTCGCTCCCTGGGTGGTCGGCCTGGTGGCGGCCGGCGGCCTGGCGGCGGCGCTCTCGACGGCGGCGGGGCTGCTGCTGGTGATCTCGTCGTCGATCGCCCACGACGTCTACGC
>JASFUJ010000452.1:0-4016 GCA_050050355.1 Acidobacteriota bacterium | reverse complement strand
GCCCGAGCCGTCGTAGTCGAGCGCGGTGACGGGACCGAAGTCGAGGCTCAGCTCGAAGATGCACGGCAGGGCGGTGATCCCGGCGAGCTGCCGCAGGTCGAGCCGGTAGACGTAGGCGTAGAGGCCTTCCGCCGGCGTGCCCGGCTCCCCGGGGGGGAAGGTTCGGGACTGGAGGAAGGCGTCCCCGCTGGTCGGGCCGATGGTGAAATGGTCCGTCGTGTCGGTGACGAAGATGGTGCAGTCCGCGTCGAAGACGCAGTTGACGGCCGGAGCACCGACCTGGACGACGTCCAGTGGCGCGGCCGGGACCGGCGCCGGGTGCAGCAGCCAGATCGAGAGGGTGAGGAGCGCGGGGGGGAGGAGCGGGACGGTGGCGCGCATGGCGGGCCCCTTTCTCCAGGGAGTCGTTGCATGCCGGCCGGCTTCCGTCCGGCTCCCGCGGCCGGACCGCGGGGGGTCTCGCCGGACGGGTTTCCGGCCGGGCCGGTTCTCATCCCTGGGAGACGATCCCGCGGTGGGATTTCCCTCAATTCGCGTTCCCTACTCGCCTCCGAGCACCACCTTTCCCCCCTGCATCACGAACCGCACGTTCCAGACGGCCTCGATCGCGGCCGCCGGATCGCCCTCGAAGGCCACCAGGTCAGCCCGCAGGCCGGGGGCGATCCGTCCCCGGTCGTCGAGGCCGAGCACCGCGGCCGCATCCGCCGTCGCGGCCCGGAGCGCCTCGAGCGGGGTGAGCCCCGCCTCCACCAGGGCCAGGAGCTCCCGGGCGTTCTCGCCGTGGGGGATCTCCGCCGAGTCGCTGCCGGCGGCGATCCGCACGCCGGCGGCCTTCGCCCGGCGCACGCCGTCCTTGTATCCGGGGATCTCCCGCTGGACCCGCTCGCGCAGGTCCGGCGGCAGCTTCTCGGGCGGGTAGTGGATCATCACCTCCATGGTCGGCACCAGGGCGACACCCTTCTCGACCATGGCGGCGATGATCTCGTCGTCGAGCACCGCGGTGTGCTCGATGGAGTCGACCCCGGCGGAAACCGCCTTGCGGAGCTCGTCCGTCTCGAACGCGTGGGCCGCCACCGGCACGTCGCGCCGGTGGGCGGTCTCGACGATCAGCGCCAGCTCCTCCTCGTCGAACGTGCCCTGGACGCAGACCTTGATCACCTCCGCCCCGTGGCGGATCTGGTACCGCACGGCTTCCACGATCTCGTCCGCCGTGTCCGCCACGCCGTGCTCCGGCCCGCCGTCGAACGTCCGCGGATCGGCGAGCGTCTGGTTGCAGGGGCCGCCGGTCACCGTCAGCACGTGGCCCGCCGGCACGATGTCCGGCCCCGGCAGGATGCCCGCCGCGATCACCCGGTCCAGGGTCACGTCGGCGAACCCCCAGGCGCCCAGGTCCCGCACCGTGGTGAACCCGGCCTCCAGGGTCTTGCGGGCGTTGGCCGCCCCGATCAGCGCCCGCGCCGCCACCGCCGAGCTCCGGCTGTACCCGAACCGGAAGGTGTCGGTGGGGGAGAACGGCTCGTCGTAGTCGTAGGTCAGGTGGGTGTGGGCGTCGATCAGGCCGGGCAGCAGGGTCAGGTTTCCCAGGTCCAGGACCTCGGCGTCGTCCGGAGCCTCCTCGACGGCGGTCTCCCCCACCGCCTCGATCACCCCGCCCCGGACCAGCACGGCGGCCGGCTCCCAGGTGGTTCCCGAGCCGGGGCCCGACCCGGGGCCAAACCCGGGGCCCGGCCCGGGATCGAGCATCCGGGCGGCGCGGACGAGGACGGGCCGGCTCTCCGGGGGATCCCCGCCGGAGGCGGCACTGGCGGGAGGCGACGGAGCCGGCGCCAGGGCGAGCGCGAGCGCGGCGGCGGCGGCGAGACGGAACGTGGCATTCATGGCGGTTCTCCTAGGTCGGCGACTCGGCGTCGGAGCCATCATCCCACGCCCCCGCGTCCCACTCACGTCACGGGGCGGATTGTTATTCTCCTCCCGATGACTTCCGGAACCTCCGATTCCCGCCACCGGGTCGTGATCGTGGGCGGCGGCTTCGCCGGGCTGAACGCGGCCCGCCGTCTGGGGCGAGCGGGCCGCCCGGGCCGAACGGGCCGCCCGCCGGTGGACGTCACCCTGGTCGACCGCCGGAACTTCCACCTGTTCCAGCCGCTCCTCTACCAGGTGGCCACCGGCGGTCTGTCGCCGGGGGACATCAGCGCGCCGCTCCGGGCGGTGCTGAAGCGCCAGGCCAACACCACGGTCCTGCTGGACGAGGCGGTGGACGTGGACCCGGAGGCCCGCCGGCTGATCTGCGCCCGGCAGACCCTCCCCTACGACACGCTGATCGTCGCCGCCGGGGTGAGCCACCACTACTTCGGCAACCCGGAGTGGGAGGCCCGGGCGCCCGGGCTCAAGGTGGTGGAAGACGCCACCACCATCCGGAGCCGGATCCTGCGCAGCTTCGAGGAGGCGGAGCTGACCGACGACCCCGAGGAACGCCGGCGCCTGCTGACCTTCGTCGTGGTCGGCGCCGGCCCCACCGGCGTGGAGCTCGCCGGCGCCATCGGCGAGCTGGCGCGGCACACCCTGCCCACGGACTTCCGCCGGCACGACCCCTCCCGGGCGCGGATCCTCCTCGCCGAGGGGGTCGACCGGGTCCTGCCGCCCTACCCGCCGGACCTCTCCGCGGCGGCCGCCGGGTCATTGGACGAGCTCGGGGTCGAGGTCCTCACCGGCACCCTGGTCTCGGAAATGGGGGAGGAGTCGGTGACCTTCGAGCGGGACGGCGAGCGGTGGCAGCAGCCGGTCGGCACCGTGCTGTGGGCGGCCGGCGTCCAGGCCGTGCCGTTCGCCGAGAGGCTGGCCCGCGCCACCGGCGCCGAGACCGAGAAGAGCGGCCAGATCCACGTGGCGCCGGACACCTCGATCCCCGGCCACCCGGAGATCCTGGTCCTCGGCGACCTGGCCTACCTGGAGGAGGACGGCGAACCCCTCCCCGGCGTCGCCCCGGTGGCCATGCAGCAGGGGCGCTACGCCGCGCGCCTGGTCAAGGACCGCCTGGCCGGGCGGACGACGCCCCCCTTCCACTACCGGGACAAGGGGAACCTGGCGGTGATCGGCCGCGCCGCCGCGGTGGCGGACCTGGGCCGCCTGCGCTTCTCCGGCGCCTTCGCCTGGTTCCTCTGGCTGTTCGTCCACATCATGTACCTGGTGGGCTTCGCCAACCGGGTGCTGGTGCTGGTGCGCTGGGCCCAGAGCTACGTCACCCGCGGCCGGGGCACGCGCCTGATCACCGACCCGGCCGAGGGGCCGGAGAGAGGGTGCCGGCCCCTTTGAAGGACGCCCGTCGGACCTCGTCGAATTCCTGAGAGAGGGTGCTGAGAGAGGGTGCCGGCCCCTTTGAAGGACGCCCGTCGGACCTCGTCGAATTCCTGAGAGAGGGTGCCGGCCCCTTTGAAGGACGCCCGTCGGACCTCGTCGAATTCCTGCGAGAGGAGCTCACTGGTTGTGGAGTCGTTCTGAAGCCGAAGGGGATCCAGGTGGTCTGCGAGGCGTTCGGACGCCATGGTTCGGCTTGGGTAGCGGCTGTCGGCGGTTGCGGGCGCGCTTTCGGGGCACGATCGGGATCGAGCGCACGCACATCCGTCGTCCTCGTCGCGGGGAACGCCGACGCCGAGCGATTGGAGCGCCGCAACTCTGCGAGAGAGGTTGCTGGCTCGTCAGCCAGGTTCGAGCAGCGGCACGAAGGGTCCTGAAGGTGGAAAGCTGCCCTCGGGAAAGCCGACGTCGCGCTGACCGGCTCGCAGGAGCTCGGCGGCAACGCGGTAGGCATCCGAGAAGATCCGGTAGGCCTCGCGGAACCGCTGCCGAACCTCACGGCTTGCGGCGTGAACGAACGGGCGCGGCGAGCGCTTGGTGTTCTCCGGGCGCTGATGGGGATGGACGCGAAGGAAGGCCTCGGGAGTGGAGGGCCGGGTTCCTTCGGCACGGTGCCGCGCGGCAGCCTCGTCGGTGATGTGGTCGACCATCTCCGCGACCCG
>JASFUJ010000451.1:0-4018 GCA_050050355.1 Acidobacteriota bacterium | reverse complement strand
GCCCGGCGACGAGGTGGTGGCGGTGGTCCACGACTGCATCGCGAGTCACGTCATCGCGCCGGCCGCCCTGGTCGTTCCGAAGCCCCGCGGCCTGAGCCTGGAAGAGGCCGCGTCGATCCCCGTGGTCTTCCTCACGGCGTACCACAGCCTCTGTCACCTGGCCCGGATCGGCCGCGGGGACCGCGTGCTGATCCACGCGGCGGCCGGCGGCGTCGGGCAGGCGGCGATCCAGCTCGCCCGCCGGGTCGGCGCCGAGGTGTTCGCCACCGCGGGTAGCGCGCGCAAGCGCGCCTTCCTCCGCGCCCAGGGGATCCGCCACGTGATGAGCTCGAGGACGCCGGAGTTCGCGGATCGGATCCCCGAGCTGACCGGCGGTGGGGGCGTGGACGTGGTCCTCAACTGCCTCACCGGCGAGCTGGCGCAGCGGAGCCTGGAGGTGGTCGCGCCGGGCGGCCGGTTCGCCGAGATCGGCAGAGGCGTCTTCGAGGGGGAGGAGGCGCCGACGGTTCCGGAGGGCGTCGAATACCTCCCGTCCCAGGTCTCCCGCTACCTGGTGGACGACCCGGAGCACCTGCGCCGGTTGCTGGTCGAGGTCGTCGAGCTCTTCGACCGCGGCGAGCTGACCGCGCCGGCCCGGCGCATCCTCCCGATCGATCGCGCGGTCGAGGCCTTCCGGTTCATGGCCAGGGCCCGTCACATCGGAAAGGTGGTCCTGACCCAGGGGGAGCACGCCGAGCGCGGAGCGATCCACGGGCAGGGGACCTACCTGATCACCGGTGGGCTCGGGGGGATCGGTCTGCGCCTGGCGCGCTGGTTGACCGAGCGGGGGGCGACGCACCTGGTGCTCCTCGGTCGGAGCGAGCCGTCCGGCGACGCCGTCGAGGCCGTCGACGCGCTGCGGGAGGCGGGGGTCGTGGTGCGGGTCGAGCGGGCGGACGTGGCGCTGCGGAGCGAGCTGGAGGAGGTGTTCGCGCGAGTGCACGACGAGATGCCGCCGCTCGTCGGAGTGTTCCACGCCGCCGGCGTCCTGGACGACGTGCTGCTGGTGGACCAGGACTGGGAGCGCTTCGCGGCGGTCCTCGCGCCCAAGGTGGAGGGAGCCTGGAACCTCCACCGCCTGACCGAGGACCTGCCGCTCGAGCAGTTCGTCCTGTTCTCGTCCATGGGGTCGCTGTTCGGGCCGCTCCGGCGCGGGAACTACGCCGCGGCCAGCGCGTTCCTGGACGCCCTGGCCCACCATCGCCACGCGCGCGGGCTCCCCGCCGTCGCCGTCGATTGGGGCTCGTGGCGGGGCCTGGGGATGACCGCGGACCTCCGGGACCGGTCGAAGGGGCTGGACGCGGTGTACGGCCTCGGCCAGATCGAGCCGGACCGGGGGCTCGACCTGCTCGGTTCCTTCCTGGTCCACGCCCCGGTCCAGATCGGCGCCATCCCGGTGCGGTGGGGCAAGTACTTCCAGCGCTACCCGGAGGGTGGCGTCCCCACCCTCTACCGGGACCTGGAGGACGAGGTGCGGGCGGCCGGGGTCGCGGGGCGGGAGCGCCGGGCGCCCGACGCCGCCGCCCGGCTCGCGGAAGACCCGGCGGAAGGCTTCGGGACGGACGATCCCGTGTCGATCGTGGTGGGCGAGATCGCCAAGGTGCTCGGCGTCGCCGTCGACGACGTCGACGCGGACGATCCGATCACCGGGCTCGGAGTCGACTCGCTGACCTCCATCGAGCTCCGCAACCAGCTCCAGACCCTCGGCGGCGTCGAGCTGCCGCTGGTCAAGTTCATGGAGGGTCCGAGCGCCCGGGAGATCGCCGCGTTGATGGCTCCCGAGCCCGATCCGGAGACCCCGGACGATCCGGCGCACGGGGTGGTCGCCACCGCCGCCGAAGCCCGCGGGGACGAGCACTGGGAGGAGGGCGAGCTGTGAGTGGAGCCGACGTCGGGTTGCTGACCGAGCTGGCGGTCGACGGGGTCGAGCTGCGGGTCGAGGACGGACGGCTCCGGTTCCGGGCGCCCTCCGGCGTGCTCACCGCGGAGCGGAAGGCCCGCCTGGCGGCTGCCAAGGCGGAGCTCCTGGAGCGGGTGCCGGCCGGCACGATCCGCCCGCTCTCTCTGGCCCAGAGCCGGCTCTGGCTGTTCCAGGAGCTCTATCCGGAGAGCCCGCTCTACAACATCTGCGAGGTGTTCGAGCTCCGCGGAGCCCTGGACGTCGATGCGCTCGAACGGAGCTTCGGCGAGATCGTGCGGCGTCACGAGATTCTGCGGACGACCTTCCCGTCGGTGCTCGGGGGCCCGATCCAGGCGGTCCGCCCGGCGGACGCGTTCGCGCTCGAACGGGCCGAGGCGCCGGGCGCCTCCCCGGAGGAGCGCCGGAGCGCGGCCCTCGAGCTGGTGCGCGGTCTGCGCTCGCGCCCCTTCGCCCTGGCCGAGGAGCCCGGGTTCCGGGCCGCGACCGTCCGCATCGGGGACGATCGCCACCTCCTGGCGTTCGTGGTTCATCACATCTCCTTCGACGGCGCCTCGTTCCGCGTGCTCTTCGAGGAGCTCCGATCCCTGTACGGAGCCTTCAGCGCGGGCCGGCCGTCGCCGCTCGAGCCGCCCGCGGCCCAGTACGGCGAGTGGGCCCTGGAGCAGCGCCGCCACCTCGAGGGAGCGGCCCTCGAAGACCAGCTCGCGTTCTGGAGAGACACCCTGCGGGGGAGCCGCGAGACGATCGAGCTCCCGGTGCGCCGCGGGGGAGACCGGACCGGTGCGGACCGGGCGCCGTGGACCGGCGGCTGCCGGCTGGTGACGGTTCCCGAGCCGACGCGCGACGCCCTGGTCGAGCTCGTCAAGGCCCGGGGCGCGACCCTGTTCACCGCCCTGCTCGCCCTCTTCCAGGTGCTGCTCCACCGCTACTCCGGGCAGACGGACTTCAACGTCGGCTCGGCGAGCTCGAGCCGGACCCGGGATGACCTGCGGAACCTGATCGGCTTCTTCGTCAACAACCTCGTCCTGCGGGCCGACCTGTCGGGGGATCCGACCTTCGGCGCCGTGCTGGAGCGAGCGCGCCGCGGCATGCTGGGGGCCTACGCCAACCAGGACGTGCCCTTCGAGCGGCTGGTCGAGGAGCTGCGGCCGGACCGGGAGATCGACCGCAACCCCCTCTTCGGGGTGGTGTTCAACATGCTCGACACGTCGGCCTGGCGGCTCGACCTCCCCGGGCTCGAGGTGCAGGCGGCGGATCCGGGCCCGCCGCCGCCGAAGTTCGATCTGATCCTGACGGCGATCGAGGGCTCGGGGGCGCTCGCCTTCAAGCTGGAGTACCGCCCCGATCTGTTCCGGGACTCCACGATCCGGCGGATGGGGGCCCACCTCCTGGCCCTCCTGGATCAGGTGCTCGCGGACCCGGAGCGCCCGGTGACGGACCTCTCGCTGCTGACGGCCGCGGAGCGCCACCAGGTCGTCGTCGAGTGGGGACGGCGGCCGCGGCCCTATCCCTCCGACCGGACCGTGCACGAGCTGTTCGCCGAGCGTGCCGGCGCGGAGCCGGACCGGCTGGCGGTGGTCGCCGGTCCGAGTCACCTCAGCTACGGCGAGCTCGACCGGCGCTCGGACCGGGTGTCGGAGCGGTTGCGCCGGCTCGGAGTGCTCCCGGGCGACACGGTCGGCGTGTGGGCGCCGCGGTCCGTCGAGATGATCGTGGCCGTCCTGGCCGTTCTCAAGGCGGGTGCCGCCTACCTGTCGCTGGCCCCGGACGAGCCGCCGGAGCGGGCGGGCTCGATGCTCGCGGATTCGGCCGTGCGCACCGTGATCGTCACCCCCGCGACCGAGGGCGCGGTCCCGCGCGGAGAGGGAGCTCCGGCCCGGTTGCTCCTGACGCCGGCGGCGGAGGAGGAGGACGGTTCCGAGGGCTCGGAGGCCGGCTCTCCGGCACCGGCCGGGTCGCCCGGTCAGCTCGCGTACGTCTCGTACACCTCGGGCTCGACGGGGCGCCCGAAGGGCGTGGCCGTCCCCCACCGGAGCGTCGTGCGGCTGGTGCGGGGCG
>JASFUJ010000450.1:0-4025 GCA_050050355.1 Acidobacteriota bacterium | reverse complement strand
TGGGGGCTCGGGTTCGCCGCCGCGGCGTTGCTGGGAATCGGCTGCTTCGCCCCGGGCGTCGCCCCGGCCGTGCCCGCGGAGGCCGCGACCTCGATGGCGGCGCAGGAGAGTGAGCGCGCGGAGGCGGCCGAAGCGGCCGAGCGCGCCGAGAGGGCGGAACGGGCCGAGGCGCGGGAAGCGGCCGAGCGGGCCGAGAGATTCGAGCTCGAGGGGGCCGGCGAGGCGGACTTCGAGGTCGAGATCGAGCCGGAGATCGACATCGAGCTGGACTCCCGGATCGAGATGGAGATCGAGCGGGTCGAGCGCATGGCCGAAGAGATCGCCCGGAGGTCGATGCCCGACCCGGCCGAGCTCGAGGCCCTGGAAGCCGAGCTGGAACGGGTCGTCGAGCACTCGCTGGCGGCTCAGGAGGAAGCCCTCGCCGAGATCGAGCTGCACCTCTCCGAGAAGCTCGAAGGGATCGGGAACATCGACGAGCTGCCCCCCGAGGAGCGCGCGCGCCTCGAGGCCGAGCTCCGGCGGGTGAGCGAAGAGGCCCGGCGGATCGCCGAGCAGTCCCGGCCGAACGAAGAGGAGCTCGACCGGATCCGCGAGCAGGCCCGGCGGATCGCCGAAGAGTCCCGCCCCGATCCGGAGGAGATCGAACGGATGAACCGCGAGGTCGAGCGGATGAACCGGGAGATCGAGCGGATCAGCCGCGAGGAGCTCCGCCGGGTGGAGCGGGAGCTGGAGCGGAACCGCGAGGTGCTCGAGCGCCAGATCCGGAAGGAGACTCGCGAGGAGGTCCGACGGGAG
Source organism: Acidobacteriota bacterium (assembly GCA_050050355.1). Lineage (GTDB taxonomy): Bacteria > Acidobacteriota > Thermoanaerobaculia > Multivoradales > DATKCC01 > JASFUJ01. Next base: position 3,230 of record JASFUJ010000450.1, on the reverse strand, counting down.
CTGGAAGCGGCGCGCGAGGAGCTGGAAGCCCATCGCACCGAGGTGGAAGAGGTTCGGGAGCACCTGGAGGCCGAGATGAGCGCGGCGCGCGAGGAGCGGGCGAGAGAGCTCGAAGAGCACCGCCGGGAGCTCGACGAACAGCGCCGGGAGCTCGAAGAGCAGCGCCAGGAGCTGGACGAGCGCCGGCGAGAGCTCGAGGAGCGGCACCGCGAGGAGCGGGAGCGGCTCGAGCAGACCGAAGAGTCACCACCACCGACCACCCCTCGCGTCGGCCGGCTGTAGCCGGCCGGCCCCGGCCCTCCCCTCCCACGGGCGGAGAGCCGGGGTTCCCCGGCTCAGACCTCGCTCCGGACCCTCAGGTTCCGGACCATCTCGAGGAAAGCCTCCCGCTCCGGGCCGAGCGTCGACTGCGGACCGGTGACCTTCAGGAACCACGGGCCGCCGGGGCCCTCGACCACCGCGCCGAGCAGCATGTAGCCGGGACGCGGCTGGGGGGGCTCGGCCGTCATGCTCATCCGCGACGGCGTGATGCTCCCCTCGGCCTCCACGAAGTGGATGGTCAGCTCACCGCTCTCGAAGGTTTCCCGGACCGGCTGGGTGCCCTCGGCGGGCTCCACCTGGCCGAGCCAGCGCTGGATGTTCGCCTCCACGCCACCGCCGCCGCCGGGACCGAAGTAGAACAGGGCGAACTCGGCGTCCTCCCCCTCACCGCCCGGAATGCTGGCCTGGAGCAGGCGCATGGTGTTGGCGGGCGGCTCCTCGACCCAGGATTCGGGCAGCTCGATGTCGAGCTGGCCGTTGCCCGCCGCCGGCGGGGACATGCCGTCGCCGGCGGAATCTCCCTGGGAGGTGATCGGCTTGACCACGTCGGGCTGGTCCGGCTCGTCGGAGCCGCAGGCGGCGAGGCCGAGCAGGACGAGGGGCAGGGCGGAGCAGAGTGCGATGATTGCGAAGCGCTGCAGTCTCATATCGTGTCTCGGGTCGGATTCTGGTTCGGGTTCGCCCCCGGAGCTCCCGGGAACGGGACGAGCGGAGGCCCAAGACTATCGAATCCCCCGGCCGAACGAAACCGTGGGGCGCCGGGGAACCGACGCTCCGGGGGGAAAAAGCACGGGGCCGGCCGACGCGTCGTCGGCACGGCCCCTCTCCGGACCGTCACGGGGGGTGCGGACGGCCCGCACGCCATCAATCCATCTGCAGCAACGACCCGCTAGGAGGCGGGGTCCACGAACGCTCGCCGCCCGTCGCGCGAGCAGCACGCCGGTCAGTCCATCTGCTTCCTCAACACCGTCGGAATGTCGTAGTCGTCCACGTTCGACCAGTTCGGGCCGAAGCCGCCGGAGTCCTCGGTCTGGCGATGGGCCAGGACCTTGCGGTAGAACGGCACCTCCGGCTCGGGCTCGGGCGTCTCCTGCTCCGGCTCCGGCCGCCGCCGCGCCGGATCCTCGTCGAACCGCATCGGTGCACGCTCCTCGGCGACCGGAGCCGGACCCGAAGCGCGCTGTCGGCTCTTGACCAGCTCCGGATGGGGCGCAGGTCGCTCGCCGGAGGCCACCTCGTCGAAGCCGGTGGCGATGACGGTCACCTTCATCGCCTCCTCCAGGCTCTCGTCGATCACCATCCCGGAGATGATGTTGGCGTCCGGGTCCACCGCGTCGGCGATGATCTCGGCCGCCTCGGCGACCTCGTGGAGGCTGAGGTCCCGGCCGCCCGAGATGTTGATCAGCACGCCGCGGGCGCCCTGGATGGAGGTCTCCTCCAGGAGGGGCGAGGAGATCGCCCGCTGGGCGGCCTCGAGCGCCCGGTTGTCGCCCTTGGCCACGCCGGTCCCCATGAGCGCCATGCCCATGCCGGTCATGATCGTGCGCACGTCGGCGAAGTCGACGTTCACCTCCCCCGGCACGGTGATCAGGTCGCTGATCCCCTGGACCGCCTGGCGCAGCACGTCGTCGGCGATCCGGAACGCCTCCGACAGCGGCGTGCCCCGCTCGACGAAGTTGAGCAGGCGCTCGTTGGGAATGGTGATCAGCGTGTCGACGGCGGTCCGCAGCTCCTCGACCGAGCGGTCGGCGATCGCCATGCGCCGCCGGCCTTCGAAACCGAACGGCTTGGTGACCACCGCCACCGTCAGTGCGCCGATCTCGGCGGCCAGCGAGGCCAGGATGGGCGCTGCGCCGCTGCCGGTGCCCCCGCCGAGCCCGGCGGTGATGAACACCATGTCGGCCCCGTCGAGGGCCTCGAGCACGCCCTCGGTGTCCTCGAGCGCGGCCTTGCGGCCGATCTCGGGATCGGCTCCGGCCCCGAGGCCCCGGGTCAGCGCGTTGCCGAGCTGCAGCTTCATGGACGCCCGGCACTTGCGCAGCGCCTGGAGGTCGGTGTTGACCGCCATGAACTCGATGCCGCGCAGGTCGGAGTCGATCATCCGGTTGACGGCGTTGCCGCCGCCACCGCCGATGCCGAGGACCTTGATGTTGGCCGCCGGCAGGTCGTTCTCGTCGTCGTCGAGGACGATCGGTGGTCGTTCACCCATCTCCTGATCGTCGAACAGAATCATGTGCCTACCCCCCGTAGGTTCTTGGGAGGACGAGGTCGCATGAGTCATCCTGCTGCGAGCCGGGATCGTACGCCGTCTCGCGCCGTCCTCGGTCCGCGCTCCCTGCGACGTACTGTCCAGTACGCCTCGGTCGCGCGGACCTGCGGGCGGCACGATCCGACGCACGCTTCCGGCTCTCGCGACGGATGATCATGCGACCTCGTCCTCCATTCCGTTGAAAGTTGCTGATGATGGCCACTGGTAGAGCCTGGGCTCTCATGAAAACCCGTGACGAGAGCCGCGATGGTGCAGCAGATCGGGGCACCCGCAAGCGAGGAGCGACCGAGGCGTACTCGCTGCAGTACGTCGCAGGGAGCGACGAGCGAGGACGACCCGAGATGCTGTGCCACGCGCGGCTCGCAGTAGGGTTCTTCATGAGAGTCCAGGCTCAAAGAAGGTCGGAGAACATCCCTTTCAGGCTTCCGACCACGTTCTTGACCGTCCAGCCGCCCCGGCGGCGCTCCCGGCCGCGGCGGTCCTCCGCCTGCATGCCGTAGAGCAGCATTCCCGAGGCGGTCGCCCAGGCGGGCGAATTGATCACGTCGACCAGCCCGCGCAGCCCCGCCGGCAGGCCGGGGCGCACGGCCGAGTCGAAGAACTGCTCGGACATCTCGAGCAGCCCGTCGAGCTGGGCGCC
>JASFUJ010000449.1:0-4033 GCA_050050355.1 Acidobacteriota bacterium | reverse complement strand
GGACCAGGAGGTAGAGGTAATTAGGGATTAGGAATTAGGAATTAGGAATTGAGCCCGGGCAACGAACCTTCCGCTCGGGAGTCATCCCGGGTAGGTCGTGCACGGGGAGCCTGTGGCCTACGCTGCAACGTAGGCAGTACCTGGCGTCGGACCTCGGCGAAGGGACCGACGCCACGGCGGGCGTTCACAGGGCCCGACATCGACCCCGCTTCAGCGGGTCCAATTCCTAATTCCTAATTCCTAATCCCTAATTATCCGCCCCGCCAGAGGCGGCGCGGATCTCCCCGATCACCCGCATGAGCTGCTGCAGCCGCTCGCCGGTCCGCTCGCTCGGCGGGTACTCGTAGTCCAGGATCAGTAGCCGGTGCTCGTCCTCCCCCGCGACGGGGTGGACAGCGAGCGCCCGGTACTCCTCGACGGCCTCGCCGTCGTCGTCCAGGAACCGGCCGCGGCTGGTGAAGACCGTTCCGATGGCGGCCCCGGCCAGCTCGTTCTGTCCCTTGTAGTCCCCGCCGGGGAGGGACTCGATCCGTGCCTTCTCCTCCCACACCCGCTCCTTCAGGTTGACGCCGGCGCTCTGCGCCGGCCCGACGAGCACCTCCAGGGTCGCCGTGTCCTCCGGGTCGGTGCGCTCCAGCACCAGCTCGGCGCCCTCGTTGCGCGCCAGCCGGAAGCCGTCCGGCACCCTGGAGAGGGTGATCTGGAGCTCCTCGTTGGTCACCGGCGCGCCGGCGGAGCCCTCCGCCGGGTCCGCGCCACCGGCCCCGCGGTCGCCGTCGGGGGCGCCCGGTGTGCAGGCGCCCGCCGCCAGGGCGGCCGCGAGGATCAGCAGGGGCCCTGCGAAGAGAGGGCGCTTGGTGAATGGCGGGCGTCGGGTCGGCTGCATGGCGTTCCTCCTCGGGGGCCGCATTGTAGCCCACCCGTCGAGCGTCTCGGCGCACGAGCCGGCGGTCGGGTGCCGGACCGTTTCCAGAGATCTCTGTCCCGCTTCGCGAGGACGCCGCACTGATGCTGAAGTGGGAACAGTCTGAAGTTTTGAAATGAGCCGGGTCGGCCGTTCCGAAGCTCGGCCCCGTCGTGGGGACGCCGTCGCCGATCCCGGTGGAACGCGCGGGCTCCGGATCGACCCACGTTCCGGGTCCCGCAACCTGATGAACCTGACTTAGGAGGACGTATGAACCGTCGCACTTCCATCATCTTGGGAATCGTCGCCCTCGCGTCGATCCTCGCCCTGCCGGCGAGCGCCTCGACCTTCGTGGCGATGGACGAGCAGGAGCTCGTCGCCGCCTCGGCCACGGTGGTCGAGGGCCGTGTGCTCGAAGTCCACTCCTTCTGGAACGCCGATGGCACCGCCATCCTGACCGAGGCCACCGTGCGGGTGACGGACGTGGTCGCCGGCCGGGCCGCGGACGTCGTCACCGTCCGCACCTTCGGCGGCCGGGTCGGCGATCACGTGATCGAGGCCCACGGCTTCCCCACGTTCCAGCAGGGTGAGCGAGCCCTCCTGTTCCTGCAGGGCGGCGCCGACGGGACCCTCCGGGTGACCGGATACCAGCTCGGTCACTACCGGGTCCGCTCCGACGAGCGGGGCCGGAAGCTGGCGGTTCCCACGATGGAAGCCGGTGTGCAGCTCCTCCGGAAGGACGGGACGCCGGCGCCTCGGCCCCAGGCCGTGGAGCTCGACGGCTTCAAGGACGTCGTCCGCTCCTTCGCCGCCCGCACCCCCAACGCCATCGTGAAGTAGAGGAGAGCGCGCCATGACACGACACATGAAGAATCCGATCGTCCTGTTCGCCATCGCGCTCCTCCTCGGGAGCGCTGCCTGGAGCTATGTCCTGCTGTCTCCCGCCCGGACCTGGGACAGCGCGCCCAACTACATCGTCGACAACCGCGGCCTGAGCAGCGTCAACGACTTCGACGGCGGAGCCACCGCGGTGGTCAACGCCATCAACAACTCGAGCGTCGGCTGGAACAGCGCCGGCTCCGGGACCGTGGTGACCGCCAGCAAGGGCTCCGTGTCCGGCTTCTCGCTGGGCGACGGAACCCCGATGCTCAACTTCCGGGACCCCCAGAACGCGTGCACCGGCAACTGCCTGGCGGCCACCTTCACCAGCTACTACAGCCAGCGCGGCGACGGCAGCTACCGGATCTATGACGCCGACATCGTGACCAACACCTCCCACTCCTGGACCTCCCAGAGCGAGGATCCGGGCGGCTCCGGCTGCTCCGGCGAGTTCTACATCGAGGGCGTCCAGGTCCACGAGGTGGGTCACGGCCTGGGCCTGGGCCACTCCGGCGTCTCCGGCGCCACCATGTACCCGTCCGTGTCGGCCTGCAACAACGGTCCGGCCTCCATCGCGACCGACGACGCCAACGGCATCAACGCCCTGTACGGCAGTGGTGGCGGCGGTGGCGCGCCCTGCACCGGCTGCGACCACTACACCGGGTCGCTCGGCTACAGCGGCGACTACGAGTACGAGCCGAACGGCAACTACTACTACAGCGGATCGGGCACCCACGAGGGTTGGCTCGAGGGTCCGAGCGGCACCGACTTCGATCTCCGCCTGTGGAAGTGGAACGGCTCGAGCTGGTCCACCGTGGCGAGCTCGCTGTCCTCCAACTCGGAGGAGCACATCAGCTACTACGGCAGCGCCGGCTACTACGTCTGGCGGATCAACTCGTACAGCGGGTCCGGCAGCTACGACTTCTGGCTGGATCGTCCGTAGCGTCCCGTTCCGGATCGACCCGCCCCGCCCACGACCGGGCGGGGCGGGTCAACTTTTGACGTAACGGGTCAGGATATGACCCCTGATCGGGTCATGCTCTGACCCGTTTCTGCCTTCCGGTCCGGATCGGCGAACCTCCCCCGGTCGTTCGCGTCGGGCCACGCAGCTCCCTCCCCGCGGGAAGATCCGGGCCTCGCGGCCCCGTCCGGTCCCCCCCTTGGCGCGGCCGTTGCAACTTCCTCCTGCCAGGAATCCGCCGAGACCAGCCTTCGGGCACCCGATCCGCCCGGCGCCGGGTCCATCCGGACCCCACCCGGCCGGGGATCGTGTAGCGAGGGCCGGTCTCGCCCTGTGGAATGAACCTTGACTTCAGGAGGCAGCATGAAGCGTGCAGTGCTCACCGTAGCGCTCCTCCTCACCTTGGCGGCCCTGCCCGCCGGAGCTTCGACCTTCGTCGCGATGAGCGACGCCGAGCTCGTGGCCCAGTCCGACGCGATCGTGATCGGCGAGGTGCTGGAGACCTTTTCCTACTGGAACGAGAGCAAGTCCATGATCTTCACCGAGGCCGTGATCCACGTGCACGACGTGGTGGCCGGCGACGCTCCTGCGTTGCTCAATGTCCGGACTCCGGGCGGGACCGTGGGCAGCTACAGGGTGGAGGCGCACGGCTTCCCGGCCTTCGGCCAGGGTCAGCGTCAGCTCCTGTTCGTGCATCGCGGCCAGGCCGACTCCCTCGAGGTGACCGGCTTCCAGCAGGGCCAGTACCGGATCGAGCGGCGCCGGGACGGCGTGCGCATGGCGGTGCCGGCCCTGAGCGGCGTCCAGCTCCTCACCCGGAGCGGTGTTCCCGCCCCGCGGCCCGAGGCACGGCCGCTGGAGGACCTGGTGCGCTCCATCCGATCCATCGAACAGCGGGTCCAGCGCGGCCCGGTGGTCAAGTAGCCCCGAGGAGGAGACGACATGAACAAGTTCCGACTGATCACCTTCGCCCTCCTCGCCGCCGTGGCCCTGCTCGCGGCGAGCGCTGTGACCGCTTACGTGCTGCTCGATCCGCCCCGGACCTGGGACAGCGCGCCCACCTACATCGTCGACCAGAACGGCAGCGCCTCGATCACCGACGGGGACGGCGGCGTCTCGGCCACGGTCGCGGCCATCGAGTCCAACCAGGCCTGGAACGGCGCTGGCTCCGGCACCATCATCCACGCCCAGGCCGGCAACACCAATAACTTCCAGCTCGGCGACGGCCAGCCCATGCTGCGCTTCGACGATCCGATCCGCGTCTGCACCGGGAGCTGCCTGGCGGCCAC
>JASFUJ010000448.1:0-4034 GCA_050050355.1 Acidobacteriota bacterium | reverse complement strand
AGGAAGGAGACCATGCTCCGGGTGTAGCGCAGGACGGTCTCCGGAGACTTGGTGCCGTAGGGCAGGCGCGCGGTGTCGCCGAGGTAGAGGATGGACTCCCGGGGCAGCCGCCTCCGGAGCGCGGCGGCGACGGTCAGGCCACCGACCCCCGAGTCGAAGACGCCGATGGGCAGGCGCGAGCGCACGTCAGCCGGCCGGTGCGCGCCGCGCCGACGGGGAGAGGAGGTCGGTCTTGGGCGCCAGGGGGATCGAGGTGTCCAGGTGCCCGGCGAAGCTCTCCCGCTGCGCCCCGTTCCAGAGCAGGGCCACGCGCCGCACCTCCGGCAGATTGGCGGTCAGGGTCTCGACCACGCTGTAGACGCGCATCATCTCCTCGCGCGATCCGCTCGGCGGTGGGTCCTGCAGTGACTCGGCCTCGCCTCCCAGGTCGACGAACACGACGCCGCCGGGCGCCAGGTAGACGTCGAGCAGGCCGACCTCCTCGGGAAAGCACCGGTACAGCCCGGGCGAGCGCGGGCCGTCCAGCAGCGCCAGCACCAGGGTGCGGGCGCGGCCGCGGGGCTCGTCCGTGACCGCCAGCTCCCGCTCCTCGGAGCCCAGCAACCCGCCGTCGCCCGGGAAGAAGAGGGTGAACGCCTCGGGCTCCGCCGGCTCCGGTTCCTGGATCAGGGGCAGCTCCTCCACGGGGCCCTGCCGCCCTCCACCGAGCCACCACCACAGGCCCGCCGCGATCACCAGGACGGCCGCCACCGCCAGGGAGATCCAGAGGATCAGGTTCCGCCGTTCCGGACGCGCCGCGCTCACGACGACGGATCTCCGGAGGCACGGGCGCCCGGTGGGGTCCCCTCCGGCGCCGACGGCTCCAGCTCGGACCCCGGCTCGGGAATCTGCCCGGGGTCCGGCTCGGGAGTCAGCAGGCCGGCGGAGCGCTCCACCTCGGCTCGGAAGCGGCTGATCGCGCGCACCAGCGCCTCCACCAGCTCCGCCCGGTAGCGCGGATCGCGGAGCCTCGACTCCTCCTCCGGATTGCTGAGGAAGCCGAGCTCCACCAGCACCGCCGGCATCGCCGCCCCCATGAGCACCCGGAAGGGCGCCTGCTTGACGCCCCGGTCCCGCAGACCGAGAGTGCTGTTGAGCTCCTGCTGGATCAGGTTGGCCACCCGCTGGCTCGCCGCCAGGTGGTAGCTCTGCGCCAGGTCCCACAGGATGAGCTGCAGGTCGTAGAGGGCCTCGTCCTCGGCCTCGTCGCCGACGGCGTTCTCCAGCTCCGCGGTGCGGGCCGCGCGGGAGTCGCTCGCCTCCATCGACAGGAAGTAGGTCTCGGCGCCGCGGGCCTCGTGGCCCATGGCGGAGTTGAGGTGGATCGAGACGAAGAGATCCGCCTTGTTCTGGTTGGCGATCGCCGACCGGGTGTCGAGCGGCAGGTGGGCGTCCTCGTCCCGGGTCAGGACCACCTTCACCGGCAGCCTCTGGCGCAGCCGGTTGCGCAGGCTGCGGGCGATCTCGAGGGTGAGCTCCTTTTCAAGCAGCCCGCTCGGGCCGACGGCGCCGCTCTCGGAGCCACCGTGCCCCGGATCGATGACCACCGTGCTCAACCCCTCCTCGGGCGGCTCGGCCGGCCGGAGCGGCTCGCCGCCGGTCCCGCCCGGACCGTCGATCCCGTCGCCCCCGACGGCCCCGACGGTCCCATCCGGTCGGGACGGCGCCCGGTCGTCACCGCGGACCACGTCGAACACCAGCCGGAACGGATCCTGGAGGGTATAGCTCTCGGCGCTCGCCCCGGGCACCAGGTCCAGGCGGATGCGATCGGCCGAGACCCGCACGTTCCGCACCAGCGGATCGCGTACGGCCTGCCGTCCCGCAGCCGGCTCCAGGCGGTCGCGCAGCGGGTGCACCTCCAGAGCCTCGTCCCGTTCCACCAGCCGGTAGTCGACGCGCTCGGGGAACCGGAGCACCACCGTCGATACGCCCTGGAGATGCACCACGTCGATCACCACCGGCAACGTGCGGGGCCGCCGCCGGACGGCGGTGAGCTCCCGGCGCTCCGGCGACCAGCTCAGCTCGTAGTCGGTCAGCCGGCCGTAGCTCTGACGCAGGAAATCGAGGGGGACCAGCAGCCCCTGGCGCGCGCGGTCGCCGCCTGCGTCCGCCCCGCCCGGGCCATCCGCCCGACCCATCGTCGGAGCCTGGGAGAGCCGGACGATCTCCCGCCCGACGATCATCACCGGATTGCCCGGCCCGGCGATCACCTCGGTGTCGCCCAGCACCAGGGTGACGCTCTCCTCGAGCTCGACCAGCTTGCCGCCGAGCCGCCGGGTGACGGCGCGGAGCGGGAAGAGCGGCCCCCGGGCCGTGACCGCCGCCGGCTCGCCGAGGACGATCGAGCCCTCCAGCGGCTCCGGCACCGCACGGGCGCCGGAGAACTGCGGATCCTGGATCCGCGCCCCTTCCTCCAGCGTCTCGTACTCCACCTCGGGAGCGGTCTCCCGGGCCCCCTCGGTCTGCTCCGCGAGCGGGTCGGCCGGTTCCTGGGCGACCAGGGCTCCGCCGGCCGGCCCGAAGGCCAGGACGAGCAGAAGGGGGAAGGTCCGGAGGGAGCGAAGGGTCCGACGACTCACGGGCGGGAGGATACCATCGCGGTCCGGGAGCCGACGGGGGTCGGCCCAGGCTCGGGCTCGGGGTCGGGCTCGGGCACCGGCCTTCCCGGCGCGGATCGAATATGGTAATCCTGTTGCCTGCTCCGGGCGGCGATCCCCGGACCCGCCCTCCGATCGACTCGGAAGACCGACCCAGAAGATCGACCGAGACCAAACGGCCATCAGGAGACCACCATGGAGATCGAACAGTTTCGGGTCACGTTGCGAGCCCGAGAGTACGAGCGCACCTGCCGGTTCTACGGCGAAACGCTGGCTCTGCCACGGATCGACACCTGGGAGGAGGACGACCTCCAGGGCTCGGTCTACCAGGCGGGTCCCGGGGTGATCACGGTCCTCGGCCGGCGGCCGAACCGGCCCCGCCGGCCGGACGAGGACCTCTTCGAGTACCGCGGACCGGCCCACGAGATGGAGATCGTGCTCGCGGTGGCCTCGCCGAACGAGACCTACGACGAGCTGATCTTCCGCCAGCACAACATCCCGGGCGGGATGCGAGTGGACGAGGACGGCGCCGAGATCTTCGAGACCCGGGACCCGGACGGCGTCCGCATCATCTTCCGGAAGCCCTGAGCGGACCGGGGAACCGAGCAGCCCAGGGACCGTTCGGCGGGGGCCGACCCCGCCGATCCCGCCGCTCGCCGCCATGACCGCTCACGCCCCGCATCACCCCTCCCCGGGTCCCCGGGGGACGATGGACTGGACGATCGACGACCTGGTCCGCACCGAGGTCGTCGAGGGCCTGGCCGTCTCCCGGGACGGCCGGGCCGCCGCCTGGATCCGCTCGACGGTGGTGACCGTCGACGGGGAAGAGCGGCGGATCGGCAACCTCTGGCTCACCCGGTTCGGCCCGGACCCGGTCGCCGCCGGCGGCCCGATCGAGTCGATCCCGCTCACCCGGACCCGCGACCGGATGGCGTCGCCCGCCTTCTCCCCGGACGGCCGCCGGGTCGCCTTCCTCACCGACCGTCCGCCGCCGGACCGCGAGGAGGACGAGGCCGACGATGAGGACGAGGAGGACGACGAGGATCGGCAGGTCTGGGTGATCCCCACCGACGGCGGGGAGGCCTACCCCGTGACCCGGTTCGACCGGCCGGTCCGGGCCTTCGACTGGATCGACGACGACACCCTGGCGGTCCTGGCGCCGGAGTCGAAGTCCGCCTGGGAGCTGGAACGGGAGAAGCGCCACGACGACGCCGAGGTGGTCGACGACGCCGAGCACGAGCCGCCGGTCCGCCTGTTCCGGGTCCGGATCCGGGCCCGGGGACGCAATCCGAGCCGGGACGGCACCCGGCCGGCGGAGCCGGCGGGGAAGGTCACCCGGCTGACCGGCAACGACGACTGGATCGACTCCCTCGCCGTGTCGCCGGACGGCCGCCGGGC
>JASFUJ010000447.1:0-4043 GCA_050050355.1 Acidobacteriota bacterium | reverse complement strand
AGGACTTCTACCAGGAGCGCCACCGGCTGCTCTACGCCACCATGGTCTCGCTCCAGGAGGAGGGGAGCGCCATCGACCTGCGGACCATCCAGGCGCGTCTCGAACAGCAGGACAAGTTCCAGGCGGTGGGCGGCCTCGCCTACATCGCCGGCCTCGACCTGGACCTGCCCGACCTGGGGCGGGTCGACTCTTACGTCGAGATCATCAAGGAGCGCTCGATCCGGCGGCGGCTCATCACCGCCTCCCAGGAGATCCTGCGCGACTGCCTGGACGGCGGGGTCGAGGCGGCGGAGGCCCTCGGCCGGGCGGAGCAGGCGGTGTTCGGGCTGGGGGAGGAGGCGGTCCGCAAGGGCTTCGTCCAGCTCGGGTCGGTGCTCCACGAGACCCTGGAGGACCTGGAGGAGCGCCCCGGCTCGACCCTCATCGGGGTCCCCACCGGGTTCACGGACCTGGACCGGATCACCCACGGCCTGAACCGGGGGAACCTGATCATCGTCGCCGGCCGGCCGGGCATGGGCAAGACCAGCTTCGCCCTCAACTGCTGCCAGCACGTGGCCCTCCGCGAGCAGCGACCGGTGGGGATCTTCTCCCTCGAGATGAGCGCCCAGGAGCTCGGGCTGCGGATCCTCTGCTCGGAGGCCGGCGTGCCGTTCGGCCGCCTGCGCTCGGGGCACCTGTCGCAGAAGCAGTGGAGCCGGATCATCCAGTGCACCCGCCAGGTGGGGGACGCGCCGCTCTACATCGACGATTCGCCCAACCCGTCGCTCCTCGAGGTGGCCTCCAAGGCCCGCCGGCTCAAGGCGGAGAAGGGGCTCGAGCTGCTGGTCCTCGACTATCTCCAGCTCATGCAGGCGGGGGGGCGCTACGAGAACCGGAACCTGGAGATCGCCGCCATCAGCCGGGGGATGAAGCAGCTCGCCAAGGAGCTGGAGCTGCCGGTGATCGCCCTCTCCCAGCTCTCCCGGAACCCGGAGCGCCGCGGATCGGACCGGCGCCCGCACCTGGCCGACCTGCGCGAGAGCGGCTCGATCGAGCAGGACGCGGACCTGGTCGCCTTCATCTTCCGGGAGGAGGTGTACAGCCCGGACGATCCGGAGGTCGAGGGCCTGGCGGAGCTGATCATCGCCAAGCACCGCAACGGCGAGACCGGCACCGTGGAGCTCGCCTTCCTCGGCGAGACCACCACCTTCAAGAACCTGGACCGCCGTCACGCCGCCCCGCCCGGCGGGGGCGGCCCGGCCTACGGCCCGGAGCCCGGAGTCCACTGACGTGGCGGCAGAGCGAGCGGAGCGCGGCGGAATCCGGAGCGAGGCCGCCGACGCTGCGGTCCGGGTCGAGCGAGGGCGGGCGCGGGAGCCGCTTACCGGCACCTGGGGAGCCCGGCGGCACGACACCCTGCCGCACGCCCTCCGGCCGGCCTGGGCGGAGATCGACCTGGGCGCCCTCCAGCGCAACCTGGCCACCCTGCGGCGGGCGTTCGAGCGCACCGGCGACCCCGCCCGCATCCTGGCCGTGATCAAGGCCGACGCGTACGGCCACGGCGCGCCCGAGGTGAGCCGGGCCCTCGAGCGGGCGGGGGTCGACGTGCTGGGGGCGGCGCTGCTGGAGGAGGGGGCGGAGGTGCGCCGCGCCGGCGTGACCGTCCCGATCCTGGTGCTGGGGGTGGCCCAGGCCGAGCAGCTCCCGTACTTCCGGCGCTACGACCTGATGCCGGTGCTCTCCGGGATGGACCAGCTCGTCCTCTGGCGCGACTGGCTCGCCGGCCCCGGCGGCTACACCCAGCCGATCCATCTCCAGGTGGACACCGGCATGACCCGGCTCGGCATCCACGAGGAGGAGGTGCCCGAGGCCCTGGAGATCGTGCGCCGGAGCCCCCACCTGGAGCTCGCGGGGTTCCTGTCCCACTTCGCGGAGGCGGACCTGCTGGAGAGCCCGCGCAATCCGGAGCAGGAGCGGCGGTTCGCCGCCATGGTGGAGGCGCTGACCCCGGAGGAGCGCTCGCGGGCGCTGGTCCACCTGGCCAACACCGCCGGCGCGCTCCATCGGCCGGCGAGCCGGTACGACCTGGTGCGCGTGGGGCTGTCGCTCTACGGCTACGACTCGGCGGCCGTGTTCCGGGGGCTGGAGCCGGTGATGGCGGTCAAGACGCGCATCGTGATGGTGCGCGAGATCGCCCCCGGCACCCGGGTCTGCTACGGCGGCAAGTGGACGGCGCGGCGGCCGAGCCGGATCGGCGTGCTGCCCGTAGGCTACGCCGACGGCTATAGCTGGCGCCTCAGCGGCACCGCGGAGGCCCTGGTGCGCGGCCGGCGGGTGCCGGTGGTCGGGTCGGTGAGCATGGACATGATCCACGTCGACCTGACCGATCTGACCGATCCGGCCGACCCCGGTGGTCCCGTGGGCACCGGCGAGGAGGTGGTGCTGCTCGGCCGTCAACGGGGTCCCGGCGGGGACGAGTGGATCACCGTCCACGACCTGGCCGCGCAGGTGGAGACCCTCCCCTACGAGCTCCTCTGCCTGCTCGGGCTCCGGCTGGCGCGGCGCTACGTGGGGGACGGCGCCGGCGCCTCCGTGCGGTCGCGGTTCGAAGGGGGGCTCCGGTGACCGGGACGATCGAGGAGATGGGGCGCTTCTTCCTGATCTTGTGGCGGGTCCTGTTCTGGACCCCCCGGCGGCCCTGGGACTGGCGCGAGCTGCTGCGCCAGATGGTCCGGGTGGGGGTGAACTCGACCCCGGTGATCCTGCTCACGGCCATGTTCACCGGGGCGGTCCTGGCCCTCCAGTCCTACACCGTGCTGGCGCGCTTCAACGCCGAGGGGTTCGTCGGCTCGCTGGTGGCGCTCTCGCTGGTGCTCGAGCTGTCGCCGGTGATCGGTGGGCTGATCATCGCCGGCCGGGTGGGCTCGTCCATGGGGGCCGAGATCGGCACCATGCGGGTGACCGAGCAGATCGACGCCCTGGAGGTGATGGCCACCAACCCGGTCCACTACCTGATGGTGCCGCGGGTCTGGGCGCTCACCGCCATGCTGCCCCTCCTCGTGCTCCTGGGGGACCTCATCGGCATGGTGGGGGGCTACCTGGTGGCGGTGGTGCTGATGGGCTCGAACCCGGTGGTCTACGTGGAGAGCAGCTTCCAGTACATGGACCTGTGGGACCTGTTCCAGGGGCTGCTCAAGGCGGCGTTCTTCGGCCTGCTGGTGGGGGTGGTCGGCTGCCAGAAGGGCTACTTCACCACCGGCGGCGCCGAGGGGGTGGGGCGCTCCACCACCCGGGCGGTGGTGGCCGCGTCGATCGCCATCCTGATCTCGGACTTCTTCCTCACCAAGGTGCTGTCGTGAGCGCGGGCGCCGGGGACCAGCACGTGGTGCTGGAGGACCTCCACAAGTCCTTCGGCTCGCTCACGGTGCTCGACGGCCTCGACCTGGCGGTGCGCCGGGGGGAGTCCATGGTGGTGATCGGCGGCTCCGGGGTGGGCAAGAGCGTTCTGATCAAGCACATCATCGGCCTGGTCTCGCCCGATTCGGGGCGGATCCTGGTGGACGGCGTGGACCTGGCGACCCTCGACGCCCGGGAGCTCACCGGGTTCCGGCGCCGATTCGGCATGGCGTTCCAGGAAGGGGCGCTGTTCGACTCGATGACGGTGGGCGAGAACGTGGGCTTCGCCCTGCGCCGGCTGACCCGGCTGTCGCGGGCCGCGATCCGGGAGCGGGTGGACGAGTGCCTGCGCATGGTCCGTCTCGAGGGGGTCGGAGACAAGATGCCGGCGGAGCTCTCGGGGGGCATGCGCCGGCGGGTCGGCTTCGCCCGCGCCATCGCCCACGAGCCGGAGATCCTCCTGTTCGACGAGCCGACCACCGGCCTCGACCCGGTGATCACGGCGCTGGTGGACGAGGTGATCATCGACCTGTCGGAGGATCTCCGCACCACCACGATCACCATCACCCACGACATGACCAGCGCCTTCCGCATCGCCGATCGTTTGGGGCTGCTCTCCGCGGGGCGGATCGTGGCCCTCGCCCCGCCCGAGGAGTTCCGGCGGCTGG
>JASFUJ010000446.1:0-4045 GCA_050050355.1 Acidobacteriota bacterium | reverse complement strand
CGGCGCGCGGCGATAGGATCTCTTTCAAACCTCCGGCGCCCGACGAAACCCTCGACCCGACCTCCCCTGGAAGGGTGGCGCCATGCAGACGTCGTCGAAGTCCCCGACGTTCCCGAAGTCGGGAACCTCGGTTCGGTTTCGGCTGAACGGACGGCCGACGACCGTCGAGACCGAGCCGGACCGCACCCTCCTCCGGGTGCTCCGG
Source organism: Acidobacteriota bacterium (assembly GCA_050050355.1). GTDB lineage: Bacteria > Acidobacteriota > Thermoanaerobaculia > Multivoradales > DATKCC01 > JASFUJ01. The sequence continues at coordinate 3,840 of JASFUJ010000446.1, read as the reverse complement.
ACCGACCTGGGCCTGACCGGCGCCAAGTACGGCTGCGGAGTGGGACTCTGCGGCTCGTGCACGGTGGTGGTCGACGGCGAGGCGGTCCGTTCCTGCCAGGCGTCCGTCGGGTCCGTCCGGGACGCGGACGTCGTCACCATCGAAGGGCTGGCCGGTGACGCCGGTTCCGGTGGGACCGATCGGACCGCGCTCCATCCTCTCCAGCGGGCGTTCATCGAGCACGGCGCCTACCAGTGCGGGTACTGCACGCCGGGAATGCTCATGAACGCGTACGCGCTGCTGCTCTCCGGGCGGCGGCCGACGCGCCGGGGGATCCTCGACGCCATGGAGGGCAACCTCTGCCGTTGCGCGGCGCACCAGAGGATCGTCGCCGCCATCGAGGCGGCCTCCCGGGAGATGGGAGGTGGATCATGAGCGCGCCCGGCACCCTGGGCGCCGTCAGTCGCCGGGGCTTCCTCAAGATGGTCGGCGGCGGCGTGGTGGTCGCCGTCAGCCTGGGTCCCCGGCCCCTGCTCTCCCAGCGCCGCATCTATCCGGAGGACGTCAACGCCTACCTGCGGATCGCCGAGGACGGGCGGGTCACGGTGTTCACCGGCAAGATCGAGATGGGGCAAGGGGTGATGACGTCGCTCGCCCAGATGGCGGCCGAGGAGCTCGGCGTCTCGATCGGCGCGATCGAGATGGTTCTGGGCGACACCGACCGCTGCCCATGGGACATGGGGACCTTCGGCTCCCTGACCACCCGGCTGTTCGGGCCGGCCCTGCGCGCCGCCGCCGCGGAGGCCCGGACCGTCCTCCTGCGCCTGGCGGCGGAGCGGCTGGGGGCTCCGGAGGACCGGCTGGTGGTGACGGACGGCGTCGTCTCCGTGACGGGGGGCGGAGCCGGAGACCCGGGACGGAGCGTCACCTACGGCGAGCTGGCGAAGGGGCGCAAGATCGCCCGGCTGGTGGACGAGGAGGCGGTCCTGCGCCAGGTCGACGAGCTCCGGGTCATGGGCACCTCGCCCGAGCGCCTCGACGGTCCCGCCAAGGTGACCGGCGCCGCCGAGTACGCCGCGGACGTCCGGCTCCCCGGGATGCTCCGCGCCCGCATCCTCCGCCCGCCCGCCCACGGGGCGAAGCTGCGGAGCCTGGACACCTCGGCGGCCGAGTCGGCCGACGGGGTCACGCTGGTGCGCCGGGACGACCTGGTGGCGGTCCTGCATGCCGATCCGGACGCCGCGGACCGGGCCCTGAAGAGCCTGAAGGCCGAGTGGGACGTGCCCGAGCCGGAGCTCGACGACGAGACCGTCTTCGACTACCTGGTGCGCTCCTTCGGCGCGGCGGGGTCGCCCGAGGTGGTGGAGGCGCGGGGCGACGTGAAGAGCGCCGCGACGGCCGGCGCCGGGTCGTTCCGGCGGACCTACCGCAAGGGGTACGTGGCCCACGCGCCCATGGAGCCCCACGCCGCCACCGCCGAGATGAAGGACGGGAAGCTGACGGTCTGGGCATCGACCCAGACGCCCTTCCCGACACGGGATCGGATCGCCGAGACTCTCGGCCTGTCCGCCGACCGCGTGCGGGTGATCACCCCGTTCGTCGGGGGCGGGTTCGGCGGCAAGAGCGCCGGCCTCCAGGCGCTCGAGGCGGCGCGCCTCGCCAAGGCCACGGGCAGGCCGGTGCAGGTGGCGTGGAGCCGGGCGGAGGAGTTCTTCTACGATACCTTCGACCCGGCCTGCGTGGTCGAGCTCTCCTCCGCCGTCGACGGCGGAGGCAAGATCACCCACTGGGACTACGACGTGTACGCCGCCGGCGACCGGGGCGCGGGTCTGTTCTACGACGTTCCGAACGTCCGCATCCGCGCGTTCGGGAGCTGGCGCGGCCGGGGGACCGAGATCCACCCCTTCGCCGTCGGCCCGTGGCGGGCGCCCGGAGCCAACATGAACGTCTTCGCCATGGAGTCCCAGGTGGACGTCATGGCGGCGGCGGCCGGAATCGATCCGGTCGACTTCCGGCTCCGCAACACCAGCGACCCGAGGATGCGGAGCGTCTTGCGAGCGGCCGCCGACGCCTTCGGATGGAAGCCGGCGGCCGCACCGGCCGGCGGCGGAACCGGGGATGGTCGGCGCGGGCGGGGTGTGGCGTGCGGCATCGACGCCGGCACCTACGTGGCGCTCATGGCGGAGGTGGTCGTCGATCCGGAGGAGGGGACGGTCCGGGTGGAACGGGTGGTCGGCGCCCAGGACATGGGCGTGGTGGTCCATCCCGACGGCGCCGCGATGCAGATGGAAGGGTGCATCACCATGGGCCTCGGCTACGTCTTCGCGGAGGAGCTGCGGTTCCGCGGCGGCGAGATCCTCGACCGGAACTTCGGGACCTACGATCTGCCGCGCTTCTCCTGGTTGCCGCGGATCGAGACGGTGCTGGTGAAGAACGACCAGCTCTCGCCCCAGGGCGGGGGCGAGCCGGCGATCGTGCCCATGGGCGCCGTGGTGGCCAACGCCCTGTTCGATGCGACCGGCGCGCGGCTCCTCCGGCTGCCGATGACGCCCGAGCGCGTGCGCACGGCGATCCTGAACGAGCGGTCACCGCGCGGATGATCACCGCCCGGAGGCCCTGGTGCCCTCCGTGACGAATTCGGGAGGTTTCCGCTCTACGATCCGATGATCGAGCCCTTGAGTGCCTCCGGCCCCTCGGCCGGGAGGGAGTTGCCATGTCCGATCCTCTGCCGCGAAACGAGCTGCCACGAGTCGAGCCCTTCTCCGACAGGTTGGAGCGGGAGGGCCTCCGGCTGGAGCGCGGTCCCGTCGAGACCGTCCAGGTGAACGTGGGCCTCCTGTGCAACCAGGCTTGCCACCACTGCCACGTGGACGCTGGACCCCGACGCGTCGAGCAGATGGACGGCCGGACCGCGCGCCGCGTCCTCGAGCTCCTGGCGAGGACTCCGGGAGTGCGGACCCTGGACCTCACCGGCGGGGCGCCGGAGCTCAACCCGTGGTTCCGGCTCCTGGTGGGAGGCGGCCGGGAGCTGGGCGTGGAGGTGATCGACCGCTCCAACCTGACCGTGCTCCTGGAGCCGGGCCAGGAGGATCTGCCGGAGCTCCTGAGCCGTCACGGCGTGCGGATCGTGGCGTCGCTGCCCTGCTACACCCGGGAGAACGTCGACGGCCAGCGGGGCCGGGGCGTCTTCGAGAAGAGCGTGAAGGCGCTGCGCCTGCTCAACGAGCACGGCTACGGGCGCGACGGTGGCGAGCTGCGACTCGACCTGGTGTACAACCCCGGGGGTCCCCATCTGCCGGGGGACCAGGAGGCCCTCGAGCGGGACTACAAGGCGCGCCTCTGGGAGGACCACGGCATCGAGTTCGACCGGCTCCTGACCCTCGCCAACCTGCCGATCCACCGGTTCCGCGACCGGCTCGAGCGGGACGGTCGGCTGAGCGAGTACATGGAGCTCCTGGCCGAGAGCTTCAATCCCGCCACGGTGCCCGGGCTCATGTGCCGGGGTCTCGTCTCCGTGGGCTGGAACGGCCACCTCTACGACTGCGACTTCAACCAGGTGCTCGAGCTGCCGGCGGGGGGGCGACCGAGAACCGTGTGGGACCTCGAGAGCTTTTCGGAGCTCGACGGAGGGCCGATCGCTCGCGGGGATCATTGCTACGGCTGCACGGCCGGCCGGGGAAGCTCCTGCGGCGGAGCGTTGTCTTAGGCATTGACAGAGTCCGCGCTCGTGACGGTTGTGTCCAGTTTGTTCGATCCGTCGGGAACGCCGCCCCGATCGACCTTGACGGTCCTCTGGATCTCCCCTCCAAACCCCCCGGTCCCCCTTCCTCGGTCCTCTGGATCTCCCCTCCAAACCCCCGG
>JASFUJ010000445.1:0-4046 GCA_050050355.1 Acidobacteriota bacterium | reverse complement strand
GCAGTGGATGCACCGGCTCTCCAGCGTCGACAGCTCCGGCTCGGCGCGGATGCTCTCCGGGTTGTGGCACCAGACGCACCGCAAGGGGCAGCCCTTGAGGAAGACGGTCGTCCGGATCCCCGGACCGTCGTGGACCGAGAACCTCTGGATGTTGAAGATGCGCCCCCGAATCATCCGAGCTCCCTCCGGAGCTCCTTCGTACCAGACCGGCGCGGCCGCCGGAACGCCCCGGCGGGTAGGGCTCCCGCCGGCGGCGGCTCGGACCCTCGGCACCCTGATCCCTCCCGTCGGACGGGGGCCGTGGCCGTCCCACCGCGGCGCCGTCGGGGGGCGTCGAGAGGTCCGGTGTTTGCTCGATTCGGCAAGCGCGTCTATACTATTGCTCTCAGTGGTTTACAACGCAGGCGCTCCGCCCGCCCCGCCGGGCGGCGGCACGATCTCATCGAACGAGACAGGAGGTCACCATGCGGACTACGTCTCTCCTCGCGCTCGCAGCTCTGGGCGTCCTTCTACTGACCCTCCCCTCTCCGGCGGTCGCCGAGAGCTCCGACGGGGGCGTCTCCGGCGCCGGAGGCGACAGCCTGCTGGCCGTGGGCGAGCACGGCAAGCAGGAGGTCATCTGCGAGGCCGCGGGCGGCTGCGGCGATCCCGGTGGCGGCGGCGGTGGTGGTGGTGGCGGCGGTGGTGGCGGCGGCGGCGGGAGCTGCACCCCCAACTACCAGGTCGTGAACGTCGGCGTGCTGGGTGCGTTCCAGGTCAACTACTACTCTCCCGTCTACTGCGAGCACATCGCCGTCGAGGAGCTGACCTGGCACGACCAGAACAACTGCCCCGAGTCCTCGGACTACACCACCTGCCGCTATCGGATCACCGAGACCCGGCCCGACCACTTCTGCTGCTACTACCTCTGGTGCGGAGGCCAGACCTCCTGCTGAAGAGGTGACCGGACGCGGCTCCGTCCGCGTCCCGGGCCTTCCCACGCCCCACCGCTCCCGGTCGACCGGGGAGCGGTGGGGCGTTTTGCTGTCGCGGTGAACAGTTTTCGTGTAACCTAGTAGATCCCCTCAGAGAAAGGCGAACCCGGCGCGAGCCGGGGGCGCAAAGCCACGGGTCCTCTCCCGCCCGCCGGCACCGACCGCCGGGGGACCGCAGGATCGCCGAGCTGCCGCAAGGGCTTTGTCGAAAGGGTCCCATGCTCGGCCTGTCACGAGTCCCCCCGGTGCCGCCGGCTCCCCGGCCGCCGGGTATTGCGAGCCGCAGGGCGCGCGCACCTCCTGCTCCGGTGTCGACGAATCCCCCGCCGGATCGGACCCGGTCCGGTCCGGATCTCGCTGTACGGTTCGGAGTCCACGAGCCGGACTCCACGACTGAGGAGACGCACATGCGCACCACACTCGGATTCGCCCTGGCGGTTCTGCTCGCCGCCGGCTTCGCCTGGAGCCTCGGGGCCGGGAACCCCGCGCTCGCCCAGGAGGACGTTCAGAAGGCCGCCCAGTTCCCGGAGGAGCACAAGGACTTCCTCGGGGGCAGCTCCTACCGCGCCTACTTCGGGGTCGACCTCTCGACCTACCGGCCCACGCCGCCCGCGGGCGCCCTGACCGGGCCGCCGCCGCAGGTCGGCGACAACACCCAGGTCAACGCCCCCCAGTTCCCGTTCCCGGACGGCCTGCTGGGCCGGAGTGAGACCACCATCGCTTCGGACACCTCGAACCGCACGCTGGTGGTCGGCTGGAACGACGCCGACGGCTTCTGCGGCCCGCCCTTCAACGCGGGCTGCACCCCGGCCGTTCCCACCGGTCCCGGGGGCTCCGGCTTCGGGTTCTCGACCGACGGCGGCGCGAGCTGGACCGACGGCGGCGCCCCGTTCCCGGTGACCACCCCGGGCGGCACGAAGATCACCCGCGGCGACCCGGTGCTCGACTCGGGCGGCCCCGGGCACAACACCTTCTACTACGCCAACCTGGCCGTCGACATCACCTCGACGAGCCCCGGCCTGGGCGGGTTCGTCGTCCATCGCGGCGCCTTCGGCCAGGGGCTGTTCACCTTCGACAACGCGGTCTTCGTGGCGTCGCCGAACGCGCCGAACGACTTCCTGGACAAGGAGTGGCTCTGCGCCGGCAAGACCGGTCCGTACAAGGATCGGGTCGCGGTGTCGGTCAGCAACTTCATCGAGGTGCAGGGCATCCCGTTCTTCGGCTTCGGGCAGATCGAGGTCTATCCCTCGGGAGACCGGGCGTCCAGCTTCGGCCCGCGGACCATCGTCCAGCCGGACGAGACCATCAGCGTGCCCCAGAACCTGGGGATCGTGAACCAGGGGTCGAACTGCGCCTACGGCCCGGACGGAGAGCTGTACGTGGTCTGGGAACGGGGGTGGCTGTACCCGTTCTTCGGCGGCTTCCAGACGCCCCAGATCGTCGTCGCCACCTCGTTCGACAACGGAGCGAGCTTCGGTCCCCGCACCCTGGTCTCGGACATCAGCTCGGCGGCGGTGTTCCCTCCGGGTGGCTACAACCGCAACACCACCAATGACTTCCCGCGGATCTGCGTGGCCGGCAAGGACGACGACCCCTACCGGGGGCGGGTCTACGTGGTCTACCAGAGCTCGGAGATCGCCAACGGCGGAACCCAGGCCCAGACCGGCGGACTCGGCCACTACGACACCGACGTCTACCTCCGGTACTCGGACGACGCCGGCGCCACCTGGAGCGCTCCCACCCTGGTGGCCGGGGGCGGAGACGAGCTGCTCCAGTTCTGGCCGGCGGTCGAGTGCAACCAGTCGGACGGGGACGTGGACGTGGTCTGGTACCAGAGCGAGGAGACGGAGACCCCGGACTTCCTGGACTCGAACGGCACCGGGGAGTCGCTGGTGGACGTCTTCCACGCCCGGTCCACCGACGGCGGCGCCAGCTTCTCCGCGCCGCTCCGGGTGACCACGTTCACCACTCCGTGGCGGGCCACCGTGTCGAACATCTCCCCCAACTTCGGCGACTACATCGACCTGTTCGTCAACTCGAACCGGGTCCACGTGACCTGGGCGGACGGCCGCAACGGCGTGCCGGACGTGTTCTATTCGACGATCAAGACGAAGTAGGGAACGCGCTCGGGGGCTCGGGGGGGCGGCCGGAAGGCGCGCCCCCGAGCCCCCGAGTCTCTCCGGCCGGTCTCGCCGATTCCCGCGAGTCCCTCTCCTGGCGTAAAATGACGGGTCGAAGACTCACGGAAGGAGTCGCACATGGCCGGACCAGAGACCACCCGGACCGCGGGTTCCCCCCTGAGCGAGGAGCAGGCCGAGAGGCTGCGCGAGCGGCTCGAGGCCGAGCGGCGTCGCCTCCTGGAGCGCTACGAGGACACCGACGAGCGGGAAGAGGAGATCTCCCTCGACGAGGCCGAGGACATGGTGGACCGGGCCGAGGACAGTTGGGACAAGGAGGAGCTCTTCGCCGAGCGGGAGCAGGAGCGGCGGCAGCTCCTTCTGGTCGAAGAGGCCCTCGGGCGCCTGGAGGAGGGTACCTACGGCCGGTGCTTCTACTGCGGCGAGCGGATCCCCTCCGCGCGTCTCGAGGCCGTCCCCGCCACCCGCTACTGCGCCGAGCACCAGGAGCAGCTCGAACAGGGCAAGATCGACGAGGCCCACCCCCACGACTGGCCCACCAGCAACCACCCGGGGTGAGCCCTTCACCCGAGCTGCGGCACCCGGTCCCGCGCCAGCGACTCCCGCACCGTCCGGAGACGGTCGAGCACCCGGGCCGCCGGCGCGCCCGCCGCCAGGATCTCGTCGAGCCGGTCGTCCCGGCCGAAGAGAGCCCGGAGCCGCTTCCCGACCGCGCCCGGCACCGGTTCCTCCGGAGCACACCGTTCCAGCTCCACCGCCGCCTCGTCGATCACGGCCAGATCCTCCTGCACCAGCTCGTCCCGCCGGTTGACGTCCCACAGCAGCGCGGCGAAGTTGACCACGTCCTGCCAGAGGCCCGTCCCGTCTCCCTCCCACTCCCGGGCCCCCGACCCGTCGAGCCGGTCCCGGATCCGCTGCAGGAGGTTCCGCGCCA
>JASFUJ010000444.1:0-4056 GCA_050050355.1 Acidobacteriota bacterium | reverse complement strand
TCGTCGAGTCGCCGCCGGAGGATCTCGACCAGCTCGTTCCAGTCCGCATCGGTGAGCATCCGGCCCTGCTGCTGGTAGACCCCCGAGTAGCGCTTCTCGGGCCGGTGACTGTGTCTGGAGATCTGGGTCTTCATGGTCGCTTCCCTCGTCTCTCACTCGGTGGTGGTGGTCGGTCCGGGTTCGTCCGCGAGCAGTCGGGGATCGGGGACCAGGGCCGCCTCGATGCCGACCGGCAGGAAATCTGCGAGCTTGTCCAGCACCGCCGCACGCTGGAGGCAGTGGTGGTGGCGGTGGTAGGCGCCCATCTCTCCGCCGTCCTCGGCGCCGGAGCAGACGGCCTCGGGCGTCGCCGGGTGGAGCACGCCGCACCCCGGGCGGTCGAGCTCCGGAGAGGCGGGTACCCCTCCCGGCTCCCCGAAGTCCAGGTCGAAGAAGGCGGGCTCCTCGGTCGTGGTCGCCGGCCGCCGCAGCCAGGTCACCGGCGGGCCGTCCTCCTCCGACGCCTCGGCCTGCCGCGCCAGCTCCGGCGGGATGCGCGAGTACCGGATGCAGCTCGCTCCCGCTCCGGTGCGGTCGCCGATCTCCACCTCGCCGGCGAACAGGCAGTCGCTGGCCTCGACCCTCCGGGCGGCGCAGCGCTCCAGCACGGTGCAGTACTCGAGGCGCACCAGCGCGTCCCCGGCGTCGATCTCGCCCAGCAGGCAGTCGCGGGCGTCCAGGACGGGCGGAGTGGACAGACCGTCGGCGCGCACCACCACCCTGGCGGCCGCCACGCCCCGGAGCACCACCCGCTCGCCCGGCGCCGGCTCGAAGGTCAGGGTGTCCAGGAAGCTCAGCTCCTCGATGGTGACCGGTCCCTCGAAGACCGGCGGCCGGGTGGTGATCACGACCGCCCGGCCCTCGGGTCGCGCCCGGCCGTCCGACCACCGGGGGACCGGGTTGATGAGCACGCGGCCGCCGTCCTCGACCTCGACGTCCTGGAGCAGGTCCTCGTGCTCGTCGCGCTCGCTCCAGCGGAACCGCTCCGCCGTCGCCGGGAAGAAGCCCACCGGCGGGGGGGTGAACAGGATCAACCGCCGCGGATGGTAGTGGCCCCGGTCCCAGCGCGGCATCCGGACGTCGACGGTGCGGCGGGTGCGGTCTTCGTGGGTACCGGGGATCCCGAGGTGTCGCCGCAGGTCCGGGGTCACCGCCGGCAGGCCCGGATGGAGGGCGGCGTCCAGCGGGTTCCGCGGGTCCAGGGGCCGCGGCAGGTCCTGGGACGGCTCCAGGGGCAGGCCGGGCCGTGGGGTCACCGCCACGCGCTTCCAGCCTTCGTGGACCTCCGCGTCGGTCTGGGCCACCGCCTCGGCGATCCGGTCGACCGTGGCCAGGGTGCCCTTGCGCTGGCGCCAGGCCACCGCCCGGGCCACCTCGGCCCGCCGGCCCTCCACGTGCGGGGAGACCAGGCGGACGTCCAGCAACTGGGCGAAGTAGGGGAGGATCCACTCCTGCGCCGCCCGCCCGTGCGCCGGCCGGTCGGGGAAGGCGTCCGCCAGGCGCTGGTCGAGGGTGTCGCGGATCCGGTCCAGCAGCTCGCCGCAGGCGTCCAGGTACGCGGCGAGGTCGCCCCGTCCCCCGGTCTCGTTCCGGTCTCGGGTGCGGTAGACCTCCGGCAGCAGGTCGTAGAGCTGCCTGCCCGTGCGGGTCCGGGTCGGGGGCCGGTTCGTGCCGGGTTCGCTCATAGCGTCCACTCCTCGTGGCGGAGGCGGAGGTCGGACCACACCGGGTCGAGATGGAAGACCTGGTCGGGATCGGCCTCCAGCCGCCGCGCCGGTCCGTTCCCACCGTTCGCGGACCCGTTCTCCTTCCGTTCGAAGGCGCAGGTGGAGCTTTCGACCCCCACGACTCCCTCCACCACCTGGTAGATCTCGCTCAGGAAGAGGTCCTGCCCCAGCCGGCGCCGCTGGAGGGAGAAGGCGTCCAGCAGGGCACGGCGGACGCTCTCCACCACCTGGTCCGGGTCGTATTCGGCGCTCTTGACGCGGGCGGTGACCGAGAGGTGGAAGGGGGTCATCTCGGCCGCGGAGACGTGCACGTCCACCCCCGGCAGGGTGTTGGCCTCCAGGAGCTCCCGCAGGGTGCGCTCGAGATCCCCCAGCTCGCCGCCGTCCGGGGGCACCACCACCACTTCCACCGACTCCCGGCGGGAGAGGGCCGTGGGCACCGGGAAGGCCCGGGCCTGCCAGACGCTGCTCTGGCGGGCGGCCAGGTGGCTCAGGTCGCTCACCGACACCGCCCGCTCCAGGGTGAGCACGCTCGCCGGGGCGTTCTCCTTGAGCGACCGGACGTCCTCCATGTCGTTGCCGCCGGTGGCCGCCAGCGGCTGGCGCACGGCGCCGACCAGCCGGTGGGGGCGGGCCGCCTTGGTCAGGCTGCCGGCGGCCAGGTTGCCGGCCAGCCCGGTGCCCACGCGGAAGCGGATCCGGACGTTGTTGCCGCCGGTGGGCAGACGCCGGCCGTGACGCCCGTCCCCCAGCTCGACGGCCAGGTGCCCCTCTTCGGTCATCCGGATGGCGTAGTGGGCGTCCGCGGGCCTCGAGTCCCGGAGGTTCGCCACCTGCTCCCAGGCGCGCCCGCCGACCCGCACCGTGACGGCCGCCCGCACGCCGCTGGGCTGGGTGGCGTCGGCGACGAACGAGACCCCCTCCTCCCTCAGGACGAAGCGCTGGTTCGAGCGGGCGGCGTCGCCGCTTCCCAGGACCTTTTCCGGTCTGGTCTCGCCGTGGCCCGCCGGGACCACGTTGCCGCGGAGCACCGCGTTGCCGAGGGTGAATCCGTCTCGCGTCTCGAGCGGCTCGGCCAGGTCCAGGGTCACGGCGCGAGCCGCGTCGTCCACCTCTTCCACCCGGGTCTCGACGGCGCCGGTGTAGGTGGGGTCGCCGCCGTCCTCGGGCGGGACCTCCCGCTCCAGGACCAGTCTGCGGCCCGGGGCGAGCAACCGGGGCGTCCGGGCCACGTCCAGGACGATGCGGTCGCCGGTCAGGGGCGTGTCGTTGCGGTCCCAGCCCGTGGGGCGCAGGGTGTGCTCGAACAGTCCGTGGAGCCGCACCAGCCGGTCCGGGAGGGCGGACCCGGAGGGCGCCCCGGTGGCTCGGGCCGGCGTTTCGGGCAGCAGGTCGCGGATCCGGAGCTCCCGGAAGGCGTCGTGGTCCAGGCACGCCTCGCACATCCGCAGGCGGTCCTTCAGCTCTTCGGCGGCCGCGGTCGGGCGCTCCAGGAGCTCGGCCAGCTCCTCCGTGGGCAGGTCGAGGACGGTGCCGGGTGCCCGGTCGGCGATCGCCGCCAGCTCGCCGGCGTCGGCCTCGATCCCGAGCAGGACGTCGGCCTTGGTCTTCATCTCCCACCGGCGGACCGGGGAGATTCCCTCCAGCCGTGCCAGGCCGGCGGCGTCCAGGCCGTGGAGCTCCTGCACGGTCTCGATCCCGGCCTCCTTCAGGGCCTTCGAGTACTCGACCCCGATGCCCTGGACGGCGAGGCACGGAAGGTCGCCCACCGGCCGGTGGCCGGCGCCGTGGGGCGGCGTGGCCGACGGTTCCAGGGCGACCACGAAGTGGTCCTCGCGCTCGGTGATGCGGGCGATCCTGACCGGCCACAGGGCGTCGCCGTCGTCCGCCACCACCCACTGGCCGCTGCCGAGCTTCCCCGGCTTGCCGTCGAAGGTGAATTCGCCGGCCGTCACCGCGGTGACCGTGCCCACGGGGGCCGCGCCGTCCGGGACCAGGAAGATCTCCATCACGGAGGCCAGGTCCCCGGTGTCCTTCAGCGTGCGGTATCCGGTGCCCACCGGCGTCGAGTCACTCCCGGTCAGGACCCGGAAGCCCTGTCCGGTCCAGCGGGCCGCGGTCTCGAAGTCGAACGGGAAAAGCAGGCCGTTCTCGCCCCGCTCGACGGCGAACGCCCGGTAGACCTCGGTGGCGGGGGCGGGGCGCGGGCCGGCCGCCAGGCGGAGCGCCCGCTCGTCGCTCTCCTCCACCCGGGCGAAGCGCCAGCTCTTGGTCTCTCCGGTCGCTTCCT
>JASFUJ010000443.1:0-4064 GCA_050050355.1 Acidobacteriota bacterium | reverse complement strand
GGGGCGGGCCTTCCTGGGCTGGAACGCGTCGCAGCCGGTCAACCAGATCCCCGTGGACACCCGGCTGCACCGGATCCATCACCCCGCGCCCGGCGGGTTCATCCAGCCGCAGCGCTACACCCGGTTCCAGCGCATCCCCGACGGGGACATCACCACCTGCGCCCTCGGCGAAGGCGACCCGGACGTCAACGACCCCGCCCTGTTCCTGCACACGGTGCAGGTGATCGGGGGGGATTTCGGCGGCAGCTCGGGTGCGCCGATCATGCTCGACAGCGGCCAGGTGGTCGGCCAGCTCTTCGGCGCCTGCGGTCCGGACCCGCAGGAGGGGTGCGACGTGCGCAACAACAACCTGGACGGCTCCTTCCGCGAGACCTTCCTGAACGACACGGCGTTCCAGATGGCGCTGACCAACCAGAGCGTGCCGACGCCTCCGAGCAACGACTGGCTCACCACCCCCGAGCAGCCGGGCTTCGAGTTCCAGGCGCAGCTCACGCCCGCCGGCGGCTCGCCGGTGCTGGGGGCGCCGGAGGGCCAGTGCATCGTCGAGGCCCTGTGCGTGAGCGGCGCCCTCCCCGGGCGTCCGGAGGTGTTCGTCAAGCTGATCGGTCCCCGGCCGAACGGCTTCCTGTGGGTCCAGATCAGCCGGTTCACGCCGTCGGAGGTGGAGGTCTGGGTACGTCAGATGTCCACGAGCGAGGTCAACTACTACCGGCTGGCCCCGGTGGGGGCGATGAGCGACGACGTGTCCGGTCTGCAGGACCGGGAGGCGTTCGTGCCCTGAGGGGCGGGGCCGGCGGTTGGGTGGAGGGCTTCGCCGGAGGGTTCGCCGGGAGCGGTCCGGGGGCTCCCGGCCTCCGGCTCGGCTCCGCCCGGTAGGACTTCGGCCGGGTGGCTCCGCCTGCCAGCGCCTCGCGGACGAGCGGGCATACCCTGTCACCGGGCTTACCAGGTCCGCGGTCGCTGACACCTCCGGCCGGGAGTCCCCGGACCGCTCCATCCGCCGTCGTTCGTCGGCGTTTCGAGGGACGGGGCTCACTCGCTGACCATCCGAGCGAAGCGGCCGGCTTCAGCCGGCCGAACCGAGCCGCAGGCTCTTCCCTATCGGCTTCAGCCGTCCGGACGGGATCGCGGCGAACCGTTCGTCAATCCGCCGGGTCCGCCGCCAGGGGGGCGTGGCGGAAACAGTCGACCACGTGATCGTTGACCATGCCGACGGCCTGCATGTAGGCGTAGATGATCGTCGGGCCGACGAAGGAGAACCCGCGGCCCTGGAGATCCTTGCTCAGCCGCTCGGAGACGGGGGAGGTGGCCGGGATCTCGCCGTGGCTCCGGTAGTGGTGGACCACCGGCGTGCCGTCCACGAACCCCCAGAGGTAGTCGGAGAACGAGCCGGTCTCCTCGACCAGGTCGAGGAAGGCCCGGGCGTTGCCGATGGCGGAGCGGACCTTCTGGCGGTTGCGGATGATCCCCTCGTCGCCGAGCAGCCGTGCCACGTCCCGCTCGTCGTAGCGGGCGACCCGCTCCGGGTCGAAGCCCTCGAACGCCCGCCGGTAGCCCTCGCGGCGTTTCAGGATGGTGAGCCAGGAGAGCCCGGCCTGGGCTCCGTCCAGGATCAGCTTCTCGAAGAGCGCCCGGTCGTCGGTCTCGGGCACGCCCCACTCCTCGTCGTGGTAGGAGATCAGCAGCTCGTGTCCTTCGGACCAGTCGCAGCGAACGGTCATGGCCCGGCATTCTACCGACTCTCTCCTCCCTCTCCCCTCGCGGGGAGAGGGCCGGGGTGAGGGGATGACGCGGGATCGGTAGTCGCGTGGATGGCTCCTCCGGCCGGGAGAGGGTCATCCGGCCGGATGACCGGATTGCCGGCTCATGCGTTGATTGAACACGTCAATGGTTCATTTGTACAGATCATGCGCAAGAAGGTACACGCCATGGCCACATCCGGCCCCGGTAGAATGGACGGGCTGGCAAACATCACAGCCCCTCGCCTCGACCATCGTCTGGAGGACCGGTCCATGATCTCGCTGCACCGTTTTCTGTTCAGCCGCGCCCTCGTCCCGACCTTTCTCTGTCTGGGCCTCCTGGCCGCTCCGGAATCGGCCGCGTCCGGTGGTCCGCAGGAGAGCCCCGCCGAGGTCCTCCACGGTCTGATCGGAGAGGCCCTGGCGGTGGCGACTCCCACCATGGCGGCGGAGGAGGTCGAGGCCGCGGCCGCCACCTACCGGAGCGTCCTGGAGCGGCTGGAGGCGATCGAGCGGGAGGCCCTCGGCGCCGACGACGCGGTGGACGCCGACCTGCTGGAGCGGCACGCGAAGACGCGGCTGTTCGAGATCGAGGAGCTCGCGCTCTGGCGGCTCGTCCCGAAGCAGTACTTCGTCCTGTACCAGACCGATTCCCTCTTCCTGCGCCCCTGCGGCCGGCCCGACCGGGCGGTGCGCGAGGCGGTCCAGGAGCTCGAGCGGCTCCCAGAGATCCTCGCCAACGGCCGGAAGAACCTCGACCGGCCGGCCCGGGTCTGGACCGAGAACGCCATCTATCAGGCGTACTATGCGAAGAAGCTGCTGAACGACCACGTGCTCGGCGAGCCGGGAGCCTGCGTCGACGATCCGGCCCTGAGCGACGAGCTCCGGGGCTCCGCGCGGCGCGCCCTCGAGGCGGTGGAGTCGTTCGAGGCCTGGCTCGAGACCGAGCTGCTGCCCCGCTCCGACCGCTCGCCGGCGTGGACGCCGGAGCAGATCGAGCGCTACCAGTTCGTCCACGAGGGGCTCACCGAGTGGGGCGTGGACGAGATGCTCGAGCTGGCGGAGATGGAGGCGGCCCAAGTCCAGGAGGAGATGCTCGCCCTCGCGCGACGCATCCACCCCTCCGGCGACCTCGAGACCGTCTGGGAGGTGATGCAGTCCGAGGCCCCGCCCTGGGAAGAGGTCCTGCCCATGGCCCGCCGTTACGTGGACCTGATGAGCGACTGGCTCCACGGCCCCGGCGCCCACGTCCTCTCGATCCCCGAGCACCTGGACTACGGTGCCCGGGTCGCCTCGCCCATGGCGCGCCGGGACCTGTCGTTCGGCGGCGCCGAGTACGGCCCCACCGTCGCCGGCCGCCTGTCCGGCTACTACGTGGTGACCCCGGTCGAAGAGCGGCTGGACCCCGAGGCGCGCCGCGCCCGCCTGGGGTCCTACAACCCCTACTGGACGGACGTCATCTCCTACCACGAGTGGATCGGCCACAACGTCCAGCGCGCATTCGCCGAAGCCCACGTCGAGCGCCCCATGCGCGCCGCCTACCCGGGGATCTACCTGTCCCAGGCCTGGTCGTTCTACCTGGAGAAGCTGATGGAGGACGAGGGCTACTACGAGACCCTCCCCCACATGGAGGCCCTCAAGACCGCCATGGCCCGGCGCCAGATGCGCATGTGGCGGATCCAGCGGATCCTCACCAAGCTGAAGATGGCCCGGGGCGAGATGACCTTCGACGAGGCGGTCGACGCCTACGTGGAGACCATCGGCATGAGCCGGGAGAATGCGTTCATCGAAGTCCAGCGGGACTCCCAGAACCCCTACCCCCCGGCCCGGGAGATCGTCGGCGAGCTCGAGATCCTCGAGCTCCGCGACGACTACCGGCGGCGGATGGGGGAGCACTACCGGATGAAGGAGTTCCACGAGGCGCTGCTGCGGCACGGAGCGCTGCCGCTGCCCACGATCCGGCGGTTGATGGGGCTTTAGGAGGCGGCTCGCTGCGCTCGCATCCGGCCGGCGCAGAGGCCGGCCGCTTCGACTGCATCCGGCCGGCGCAGAGGCCGGCGGCTTCGACTGCATCCGGCCGGCGCAGAGGCCGGCCGCTTCGACTGCATCCGGCCGGCGCAGAGGCCGGCGGCTTGAAACTTCCCGCCGTCGCCTCCGTCTGGACTGGAAGAGCTCCACCGCAACTCTCGGTCAGGAGATCCCATGACCCCAGCCCCCGACGCCCCCATCCCCTCCAGCCGACCCCGTTCGCTCCTGGACTCCCTCCTCCGCGATCTGCGCCACGCGGTGCGGGTCGTGGCCACGGGCGGGGGGTTCACGGTGACG
>JASFUJ010000442.1:0-4072 GCA_050050355.1 Acidobacteriota bacterium | reverse complement strand
GGCGGACGCCTCTATCGCACCGGCGACCTGGTGCGCCACCGCCCCGACGGCTCGCTGGAGTTCCTGGGACGCCTCGACTTCCAGGTCAAGATCCGCGGCAACCGCGTCGAGCTCGGCGAGATCGAGGCCGCCCTCGGGAGCCACCCGGACGTGCGCGAGACGGTGGTGGTGGCGCGGGCCCCGGAGAGCTCCGAGGGTGGAGAGCCGGGCGATCTGCGTCTGGTGGCCTACGTGGTGCCCGAGGGGCGCGCCGCGCTCGGAGCCCAGCTCGAGGCCGGGACCGGGACCGGGGCCGGGGCCGCCCTGTCCGAAGCCCTGATCGAGCACCTCGGCGAGGCCCTCCCCGAGTACATGGTGCCGTCGGCGGTGGTGGTCCTGGAGACCCTGCCGCTCACCCCCAACGGCAAGGTGGACCGCCGGGCGCTGCCGGCGCCCGAGGGTCCGGGGGCCGGGGCGGGCCGGCAGATCACGCCGCCGCGCACTCCTACCGAGAAGCGCCTGGCCGAGATGTTCTGCGAGGTGCTCGGCATCGAGTCGGTCGGCGTCCAGGAGAGCTTCTTCCGCCTCGGGGGCCATTCCCTGCTGGCGACGCAGCTCGCCTCGCGCGTCGGCAGCGCCTTCGGGGTGGAGCTGCCGCTCCGGGTGGCGTTCGAGAACCCGACGGTCGCCGCGCTCGCCGCCCACCTGGACGCGGTCGCCGACGGCGCCGTCCTGGGTCCGCCCCCGATCCGGACGCTCCCCCGCGAGGCGGAGCGCCCCGGCGAGGTGGACCGCTTCGAGGCGTCTTTCGCCCAGGAACGGTTCTGGTTCCTCGACCACATCGAGCCCGGAGGGGCCACCTACAACATCGCCGGCGCCCTGATGCTGGAGGGGGACCTGGACCTGGCGGCCCTCGCCGCCTCCCTCCGCCGGCTGGTCCGGCGCCAGGAGAGCCTGCGGACCACCTTCGAGCCCGGCGAACGGGGGGCGGTCCAGGTGGTCGCCGCCCCAGGCGGGGACGGGCAGGACCGCCTGCCTGTGGTCGACCTGACCGGCCTCCCCGCCGCGCGGCGCGAGAGCACGCTGCACCGGCTGGTCGAGCACGAGGCCCGCACGCCGTTCGACCTGCAGCGGGGTCCGCTCTTCCGGTGCCAGGTCCTGCGCTCCGGGGCCCGCGAGCACGCGGTGGTCATCAACCTCCACCACATCGTCTCGGACGGCTGGTCCCTCGATGTCTTCCTGCGCGAGATGGGGCGGGAGTACGAGGCCCGGATCGCCGGCGGCACGGCGGATCTGCCGGAGCTGCCGATCCAGTACGCCGACTGGGCCGTCTGGCAGCGGGGGTGGCTGCAGGGCGACGCCCTCGACGGGCAGATCCGGTACTGGCGCGAGCGGCTGGGGGACGCCCCCCGCACACTCGACCTGCCGGCCGACCGGCCCCGTCCCGCCGCGACCAGCTCCCGCGGGTCCCAGCGGCGGGTGGTCCTCGACGTCGCGGTGGTCCAGGGGCTCGAGGCGCTGGCCGCGCGCCAGGGCGCGAGCCGGTTCATGGCCCTGCTGGCGCTGTTCGACACCCTGCTCTACCGGCTCTCCGGCCAGCGGGACCTGGTGGTCGGCACCCCGATCGCCGGGCGGGACCGGACCGAGACCGAGGGGCTCGTCGGCCTGTTCCTCAACACCCTGGCGCTGCGGGTGAGCCTGGAGGGGGAGGACCTCACCTACCGGCAGCTCCTGGAGCGGGCCCGCGAGACCACCCTGGGGGCGTACGACCGGGCGGACGTCCCCTTCGAGCGCCTGGTGAGCGAGCTGATGCCGGAGCGGGGCGCCGAGACCGGCCTGTTCCAGGTGCTGCTGGTGGAGAACAACGCCCCCCTCGGCGCGCCGCGGATGCCGGGGCTGGAGGCCCGGGTGCTGGAGCCGGACACCGGGACCTCGAAGTTCGACCTGGTGCTGACTCTGGCCGAGATGGCCGAGATGGCCGAGACGGCCGGGAGCGGAAAGACGAGCGGCGGCGGGGGCCGGTGGCTGGAAGGTTGGCTGCGGTACCGGGAGGAGCTGTTCGACGCCACCACCGTCGACCGGCTCGGCCGGCGGCTGGTCCTGCTGGCCCGCGCCGTGGTCGAGGACCCCGACCGGCCGCTGGACGCGCTGCCTCTGCTGAGCGTCGCCGAGCGCCGGCAGCTCGCCGAGTGGAACGACACGGCGAGAGTTTTCCGGCCGGAGCCTTCTCCGGAGCCCCTTCCGGAGCCCGACTCCCTGCACCGCCTGATCGAGCTCCAGGCGGAGCGCACGCCGGACCGGATCGCGGTGGTGGCGGACGGGGCGGTGCTCACCTTCGGCGCCCTCGAACGGGAGTCCCGCCGGCTGGCCGGCCGGCTGCGGGCGCTCCCCGGCGGAGGCGTCGGCCCGGAGACCCGGGTCGGCGTCTGCGCCGAGCGCTCCCTCGATCTGATGATCGCCCTCCTCGGGGTGCTGCGGGCCGGAGCGGCCTACGTGCCGATCGACCCCTCCTACCCGGAGGAGCGCCTGCGGTTCATGCTCGAAGACTCCGGCGTGCCGGTGGTCCTGGTCCAGCGCGGCCTCCGGCGGGCGCTGCCGGCCGGCGGCGAGGAGGAGGCGGGCCCGCGGGTGGTGGTGCTGGAGGAGATCGTCCACGGAGCCGGCGGACCCGGCGACGACGGCGCACGGGAGCCGTCCCGGCGGCCCCCGCTGCCGGACGTGGACCCGGACGCCCTCGCCTACGTCATCTACACCTCCGGCTCCACCGGCCGGCCGAAGGGGGTCATGAACAGCCACCGGGGCATCGTCAACCGGTTGCGCTGGATGCAGGAGCGCTACGGGCTGGGAGCGGACGACCGGGTGCTGCAGAAGACCCCGACCTCGTTCGACGTCTCGGTCTGGGAGCTGTTCTGGCCGCTGATGACGGGGGCTCCGCTGGAGATGGCGCGACCGGAGGGGCACAAGGATCCGGCCTACCTGGTGGCCACGTTGCGCGACCGCCGGATCACCACCCTGCACTTCGTCCCCTCCATGCTGCAGGCGTTCGTCGAGTCCCCCGGGCTCGGCGGCTCCTCCGGGGTCGTTTCGGTGCGGCGGGTGATCGCCAGCGGCGAGGCGCTGCCCCGGGACCTGGTCCGGCGCTTCTTCGAGCGCATGCCGGCGGGAGCGGCGCTCGAGAACCTGTACGGCCCGACCGAGGCGGCGGTGGACGTGACCTGGTGGCCGTGCGACCGCCGGGAGCGGACCGCCCCCGTGCCCATCGGCCGGCCGGTGGCCGCGACGCGGATCCACCTGGTCGATCCGCGGCTGCGTCCGGTGCCCCCGGGAGTCCCGGGGGAGCTCCTGATCGGCGGCCCGCAGGTGGCCCGGGGCTACCTGGGGCGCCCCGCCCTGACCGCCGAGCGCTTCGTCCCGGACCCGTTCGCGGAGGCGTCGGACCCCGGATTCTCCCGGCTCTACCGGACGGGGGACCTGGCCCGGTTCCGGCCCGACGGGGCGATCGAGTTCCTGGGCCGCATCGATCACCAGGTGAAGGTCCGCGGCTTCCGCATCGAGCTCGGGGAGATCGAGGCCGCCCTGGCCCGGCGGCCCGAGGTCCTGGAGGCGGTGGTGCTCGCCCGGCCCGCCGCGGGCGGCTCCGGCAACCGGTTGGTGGCCTACGTGGTGCCCCGGGACGGAGAATCCCGCCGGTCGAACCTGAACGTGAGCCTGCGACGGGCCCTGGCGGACGAGCTGCCCGCGTACATGGTGCCGCAGGAGATCGTGTTCCTCGACCGGATGCCCCTCAACCCGAGCGGCAAGACCGACCGGGGGGCGCTGGCGCGGCTCGGGAAGGGACGGGGGGAGGCCGGAGCCGCCGCGGCGCCGGTGCTCGAACCGGTCGGGGACCGGACCGAGGATCGGGTGGCCGCGCTCTGGACCGACGTTCTCGGGATCGACCGCCCCGGGTTCCGGATCGCTCCGCAGGACTCCTTCTTCGAGCTGGGGGGCGACTCGGTGCGGGCGGCGGTGGTCGTCAACCGCCTGCAGGAGGAGCTGGACGAGATCGTCCACGTGGTGGCGCTGTTCGATCACCCGACCCTCGGGGAGCTCG
>JASFUJ010000441.1:0-4074 GCA_050050355.1 Acidobacteriota bacterium | reverse complement strand
CGAGGGTCTCGTCGTCCGGGTTCTGGTCGAGGCGGAGGACGGTCCAGGCGTCGTCCGCGCTCCGCTCGCGCCCCAGGTGGGCGTCGGCGATGTTGACGGCGGCCTCGCCGAGCAGCGTCCCGATGCTGCCCACGAGGCCGGGCTGGTCGGAGCTCCGGATCACCAGCAGCCTGCCGTCCGGGCTGAGCTCGATCGGCGCCCCGCCGAACCGTACCACCCGCGGCCGGGAGCCGTGGGTCAACGTGCCGGCCGCGTCGATCGGCTCCCCGCCGGCGCCGTCCCCGACGGTCACCGAGACGAGGGCGTCGTGGCCGGGGCGCTCCCGCCCCCATGGCGGACAGCTCCCGAGCTCCAGCCGGATGCCGCGCTCGGCGAGCAGCCGCTCCACGTCGACGTAGCTCGCGGCCAGCCCGAGGGACGAGGCGAGGACTCCCCGCCCGGCCGCCAGCGCCAGCGGACGCTCCAGGCCGTCCTCGATCCCGCACACCCCCAGCTCCACCGTGCGCGCCGCGGCGCCGAACAGGGCCGCGGACAGTCTGCCCAGCGTCTCGGCGAGACCGAGGTAGCGGGGGTCCCACTCCTCGTCCCAGGCGAAGGGCAGGTTGACCGCCGGAACGGCCGGGGAGCCGTCGAGGGCGTCGAGCACGATGCGGGCGACCCGGGCCGAGACCCGCCTCTTCGCCTCGTGGGTCTGGGCGCCGAGATGGGGCGTCGCCACCACCCGGGGGTGCCGGATCAGGGCCCGGCCCGGGGTGTGGTCCCCGGGAGGCTCCTCCGCGAAGACGTCCAGGGCGGCCCCGCCGAGATGGCCCGACTCGAGGGACTCGAGCAGCGCGTCCTCGTCCACCAGGCCGCCGCGGGCGCAGTTGACCAGCAGGCCGCCCGGTCGCATGCGCCGGAGCTCGTCCGCGCCGAGGAACCCCCGGGTCCCTTCGTCGAGGGGGACGTGGAGGGTGATCACGTCGGCCCGCCGCAGGACGTCGTCGAGGCCGAGGAGGGGGATGCCGAGCTCCGCGGCGACCTCCCGGTCGAGATGAGGGTCGTGGGCGACGATCTTCATGCCGAACGCGCGGGCGCGGACCGCCACCTTGCGCCCGATCCGGCCCAGCCCGACGATCCCCAGCGTCTTGGCGTGGAGCTCGGTGCCGACGAACCGGTCCCGATGCCACGCGCCGGCCGCCAGGGAGTGGCTCGCGGAGTCGACGTTGCGGGCGAGGGCCAGCAGGAGGGCGAAGGTGTGCTCGGCGGCGGAGAGCAGGTTGCCGGAGGGCACGTTGACCACCAGGATCCCCCGCCGGGTCGCCTCGTCGACCGCGATGTTGTCGATCCCGACCCCGGCCCGCGCCACGACGCGAAGCCGCTCGCCGGCGTCCAGGAGCTTGGGGTCGACCCGGGTGCGGCTGCGCACCACCAGCGCGTCGGCGCCGGCGAGAGCGGCCGTCAGTCCGTGGCGGTCCAGGCCGGTGGCGTCCACCACCGCGCAGCCCGCCTCGCGCAATCGACCCGGGCCGTCGGGCGCGAGGGGGTCGGCGATGACGACGCGATGAGAAGGGGGACGCCGCATGAGGACGAGCCGACGTTCGGGCTCTCCGGGGTCGGGTCGCTCGGCTCCTCAGTCCTGTCCGGAGCTCGGTTCGGGGAGGAACGAAGAGACCGGGAGGCCGACCCGCGACTCCTTCGCGAGGCTCACGACCCGGCGCGCCAGGGCGAGGTCGAGCACGCCGAGGCCGAACGGGCTGAACACGGTGACGGCCTTCGGGTCGCGCTTCGGCGGCGCGGTCCCCTCGAGCACCTCCGCCAGGGTGGCGCGGACGAAGTCGAGGGAGCCGGTCCGCTGCTCCGTGAGATGGATGGACGTTCGGGCGCGGGCGACGTGGTCCGGATCGTCCACCACGTTGTCCGCCGCGAGGATCGCCTCGGGGCTGAGGTCGCGGAGCGACACGTGGAGGATGGTGGCCCCCTCCGGACAGCGGGAGAGGTCGTCCACGTGCGGCTCCCCCGCGGTGGTCGCGAAGCAGGTCAGCGGGCACCGCGCGAGGAGGTTCTCGAGGCTCTCCGCGACCTCCGCGGTGACTCCGGGCAGGTCGGCTTCCAGCCGGTCCGCCAGCGCGGCGGCCCGCTCCGGCGCCAGGTCGAAGATCACGAACCGGCGCAGGTCGGGAAAGGCCACGCGGAGGAACCGCGCCACCTCCCGGTTGATCAGGCCGGCGCCCACCAGGCCGGCCTCGGCCGGCGGAACGGTGCCGACGAGCTCCCGGGCGGCGAGCGCGGCGCTCGCCGCGGTCCGGCGGGCGCTGATGACGGAGCCCTCCAGAATCGCGGTCGGCCGGCCGGTCTCGCAGGAGCTCAGCACGATGACCGCCGAGGCGCGTTCCATGCCGCGCTGGACGTTGCCCGGGAAGGAGGCGATCCACTTGAAGCCGGCGGCCTCGAGGCCGTCGCCGAGATAGGCCGGCAGCCCGATGATGCGGTTGACCGAATCGCCCGGGAAGCGCAGGAAGCTCGAGTGGGGGAGGGAGCTCTCCCCGCGCCCGTGGAGCACGTACGCGCGGCCCACGAGGTCCATGAGCTCGGCTTCCCGTCCGGCCAGCAGCTCCCGCACCTCCCCGGCGCGGAGGATCAGCAAGTCGTCACTCATGGTCGGTGGTTCGTCTCCTCGGGGCTCGTGCGGTCACGGCCCCGTTCGGTGCAGGGGATTCGCCGCGGGGCCCGATCGGGCCCGGGACAATTCTTGCGTCTCTCCGGTGAGACGGCAATTGGTCATTCTATTCTCTAAAGGTTCTGGGTGTTTCCGAATCGGGACGGGGTGCGGCGCGGTCGCCGGCGGGGCGGATCGGGTGGCGGCGTCCCGCCATGCCCCTCGTGTTCGCGACCCGTGCGGCGGGCGGGCGGGGTGATACGATTCCCGTCCGTTGCCGGAGTGGCGGAACGGGAGACGCAGGGGACTCAAAATCCCCCGGGGGCAACCCCGTGTGGGTTCGAATCCCACCTCCGGCACCAGGTCGCATCCGCCACGGTCCGGGTCCGGCGCGGCGGATCGGCCACGGTCCTCCTTGTGTCCTCCCTCGCGAGCCGTCGCGGCGGCATTGCGGCGGCGCACCGTGGGAAGGCTCCGGCCCCGCGGCGCCCGGCGCAGATGAAGCGGCCGGCTTCAGCCGGCCGGAGGCCGAAAGCCCCTGCGACGATTGACTTTTCGGTCGAGATCGTGTATAAAAAGTACTCTGAGCGTAACTATGATCCTGCTCAATCCCATCCGCATCCATTCATCGACAATCCGGATCAGATCAAGGGAGTCGGCGACGTGTCATTCGATGTAGGCCAGAAGGTCGTGTACCCGAACCATGGCGTGAGCTTGATCGAGAAGATCGAAGACGGTGAGATCGACGGCCACGAACAGACCTACTACCACCTCCGGTTGCTCTCCAACAACTCCAAGGTGATGATCCCCGAGGGGAATCTGGAGCTGGTCGGGCTGCGGAGCCTGTGCAGCGTCAAGGAGGTCGACGAGCTCATCGGGCTGCTCGAGGACGGCAACGTCGACACGTACAAGGACTGGAAAGGCCGGTACAAGCAGAATCTCGACAAGATGAAGACCGGCGACCTGATGGAGGTCGCCAAGGTCCTGAAGAACCTGCGGCTGGTGAGCGAGAAGAAGAGCCTCTCGTTCCGCGAGAAGAAGATGTACGAGCGGGCGAAGTACTTCATCGTGAGCGAGGTGGCCCACGTCAAGGACATCCGCGAGAGCAAGGCCGAAGACCTGGTGGAGCGGGCCCTCGACATCTCGATCGAGAAGGTCCAGAAGGCCAAGGCCAAGGCGAGCTGACCTCCCGGCGACGGGGCTCCACGCCGGGTTCCCACGCCCGAGCCCGATGACGATCAGACGATTCCTGGTGACCGCGGCGGCGCTGCTCGCCGTGGCTGCGGTGCGCCCTGCGCCCGCGGCCGGCCAGAGCATGATCCGGTTCCTGGAGCTGGACCAGCGGCTGGTCCGGGCCCAGCTCGACCAGGAGCTCCAGGCGTATCTGCGGGCGCGCACCCGGGAGGACTCGGCGGCGGCGGACGTGGCGGAGGCCG
>JASFUJ010000440.1:0-4078 GCA_050050355.1 Acidobacteriota bacterium | reverse complement strand
GGTCTTCTCGGCGATCGGCACCACGCCGTGGAACGCGATCCGCCGCATGAACCCGTTCGGCGCCACGGCGGCGAAGACCGGCTCGTACAGGCTGGTGTGGTGGAGGATGGCCACGATCCGGATGTCCACCCGCCACGGATCGGGCGGCGGGTCGCCGATCCAGCCCGACTCGTGGCGCCAGAACAGCTTGCTGACGCCCTTGATGGCGAGGAGGAAGAGGTAGGTCAGGAACTTGCGCATGGGAGTGCGGGGATCGTTCGACTCCGAAGTGTACCCGGTTCGGGCGACCCGTTCCGGACGGTCCGGCCCGCGGGCCGGGCTGCGGGCTCCGGGCGCACGGACGACGGGCCGTGTGAATCTTGCACGGTGGGGATTGTATCTTCTGGCGCCGGACCGCTTCCGGTGGAGCGCGGGTGCCTGTACGGTAGGATCAGCCGCTGGAGGCCCCATGCTCGCGACCCCGATCCGCACCGACCGCCCCTCGATCTCGGCGATCGTCACCACGTTCAACGAGGAAGCCAACATCGCGGAGTGCATCGAATCGCTCCTCTGGTGCGAAGAGATCCTCGTGGTCGACTCGTTCTCCAGCGACCGGACCCCCGAGATCGCCTCCTCCTACGACAAGGTCCGCTTCGTCCAGCGCACCTACTACGGCTCGGCCGCCCAGAAGAACTGGGCCATGGACGAGATCACCCACGACTGGATCCTGATCTTCGACGCCGACGAACGGTGCACGGCCGCCCTGCAACGGGAGATCGAGACCCTCCTGGCCGACGGGCCGGAGGAGGACGCCTACACCATCGACCGCCGCGCCTACTTCCTGGGCAAGCGGATCCGCTTCTCCGGTTGGCAGCACGACCGCGTGGTCCGGCTGGTCCGGAAGGGCACCGCCCGCTACCCGAACCGCCGCGTCCATGCGGACATGGACACCCTCGGCCCGGCTCCGGTGCTCCGCCACCCGATGGAGCACTACATGGTCGAGTCCCTGGACGAGTACATCCGGCGGATCATGAAGTACAGCGTGTGGGGCGCCGCCCAGGCCTGGCGGGACGGCCGGCGCTCCGGCTTTCCGGAGGTGTTCGGGCGCTCCACCTGGCGCTTCTTCCGCACCTACTTCCTGCAGCTCGGCGTGCTCGACGGCATGACCGGCCTGGTCTTCTGCATGCTCCAGGCGTTCGGCACCTACATGAAGTGGTCGCTGCTCTGGGGCTGGCACATCAACGCCCGGCGCGGGCGCCAGCCCGACCTGCCGGTGTTCGACGACAGCGAGGAGACCTGGCGCCCGCCCGGCGAGGACGACCCCAGCGGCGCCGGACAGCACGAAGAGGAAGAGGACGCGGTGCCCGTCCGCTGAGGGGCCGCCGAGGGCTCACTGCGGGTCCGGCATCACCAGCCACAGCACGATGTAGACCAGGATCCCCGGGATCCCCGCCCCGGGGAAGATCGACAGGATGACGAACAGGATCCGCACCGCCGTCGGGTTCCAGCCGAGCCAGTCGGCGAATCCGCCGCAGACTCCGGCGATCATCCTGTGCTGCCTCGAGCGAGTGAGCGCGGCCATGGGCACCTCCCTGAGGTCGTTCACGTTGGCCTCGAGGGACAGTACGCACGGGGCAGGGGAGAAGTTCCGGTCCCGGCCCCCAGTTCCCACTTCCCCCTTCCCAATTCCCAATCCCCAATTCCCAATTCCCAATTCCTAATTCCTAATTCCTAATTCCTAATTCCCCCCCCTCGATCCTCCCCTTCACCTCCTCCAGCCGCCGCCGGAGCTCCTCCAGGCGCTCCCGCGCCCCGTCCAGGCTCGACCGCTCGGCGCGGACGAACCGGGTGTACGGGGCGATCGCGTCGCGGAGCTGGAAGAGGCTGCGGTCCATCTCCCGCTCGAACTGGCCGGTCAGGCCGGTCAGCAGGGCCACGCGCATGGTCTCGATCCGCTCGGAGAGCTCGCGCTTGGCGGTGCGCCGGCGGCTCGGGATCACGAACAGGCCGATCAGGGCGAGGGCCGAGGCGGCGAGAATGCCGGTCACGTCGACGGCGGCGCTGGCCGTGACCAGGGCGACGGTGGCGCCGAGCCCGATCGCTCCGGCCTCGAGCAGCGCCGCCGAGGCGACGGCGAGCTGGACCGACTCGGCCATGCGGTCGCCCTCCTGCTCCCGATCGTAGCTTTCGACCGTGCGGCGGGCGGTCTGGCCGACGGTGGCCAGCAGGCGGTCCCGGTCGTAGTCGAAGCTGTCGCCCACCTCGCCCACGATCCGGTCCGCGTGGCGCTCCCGGCGCCGGGTCACGTGGCGGGTCACCGTCTGCCACTGGCGCAGCTCGGCGGCCACCAGCCAGTCGATGAGGTCCGCGACCCGGTCCTCGATCTCGTCCGGCAGGTCGCCCACCACCCGGCGCTCGAAGTCCCGCTTCATGCGGGCCTTGTTGAGCAGGTCGAACACCCGGCCGATGCGCAGGGTCTCCTCGAAGAACGCGTCGCCGCGGGCCTGGAACTCGTGGAGGATGTTCTCCACGTCGGCGAGCCGGTAGCGGAACTCCCGCTCCATGTCCTGGCGGTAGACCTCGAGCTGCCGCTCGATGTCCTCGATGGCGGAGACGTCCTCGGAGAGCAGCTCCAGGCGCCCCTCGACCGTCTCGCGGTAGCGCTGCTCGAGACGCAGGCCGACGCCCAGCGGGTTGAGCAGCTTCAGGCGCAGGCGTTCGCCCTCGTCGAGGAGCTCCGTGACGTAGGTCTCCAGGGGGCCGAAGCGGCTGGCCTCCCGGAGGCCGGCCGGCGGCTCGCCTTCGTTCTCGGCCCCGGTCCCGTTCTCGCTCTCGCGGGGAGGAAGCTTCGCGTCCAGCGCCTGGCGGGCCGACACCGGGAAGACCTCCGGCTCGCGGCCCAGGAGCTCCCGGGCGCCCTCGGTCACGAACGCGACCACCCGGTCCACGTCCTCGGGCGTCTCCAGGATGTCGATCTTGTTGACCACCACCACGACCTTCTTGCCCCAGTCCCGGATCGTCTCCAGGAAGGAGCGCTCGGACTCGGTGAACGGCCGGTCGGCCGAGGTGACGAACAGCACCAGGTCCGAGCGCGGGATGAAGTCGCGGGTCAGGGCCTCGTGCTCGCGCTGGATGGCGTTGGTCCCCGGCGTGTCGACCACGTTGACCTCGCGCAGCAGCTCCACCGGGGCGGTGATCTCCTCGAAGGTCCGCCGCGCCGGGTGGTCGTCGGTCTGCGGCCCGTGGCGGATCAGGTGGACGCCGGCGGTGGTGGGGGTCACGCCGACCTCGAGCAGCCGCCGCCCGAGCAGGGCGTTGATGAAGGCGCTCTTGCCGGCGTTGAACTCGCCGACGACGACCAGCAGGAAGAGCTCGTCGAGCTGCGCGATCGAACGGTCGAGGGACTCGAGGTCCTCCCGCGCCGCTTCCAGCTCGGTGAGGGCCACCCGGAGCGCCGCGAGGGTCTCGCGTTCGTCGGCGACCAGTCGCCGCTCGTTCTCCTCGAGGATGTGGTCGATCATGCGGGGGCGAATCTAGCACGGCGGCCAGCACGGCGGCGGGGCCGGCGAGGCGTCAGGCTCCTGCGCCGTTCAGGTGCTCGAGGATGATCGGCACCAGCGAGCGCGCGGCTTCGCGCTTGACCAGGTAGGCGCACGCCCCGGCGTCGAGCGCCGGCTGCTCGAACCGGCCCGGTGGGTGGCTGGAGAGCACCAGGACGGGGAGGTCCGGCCGGAGCTCGTGCAGGAGGCGGGTGAGCTCGATGCCGCTCATGCCGGGGAGCTCGACATCCGCGACCACCAGGTCGGGGTGCGCCCGGCCGAGCACCTCGACGGCCTCCTCGGCACTGGCCGCCGCGGCCGAGACCCTGAGCTCGTCGCAGGTTTCGATCAGCTCCATGAGGGCTTGGCGCATGGCGTCGTGATCGTCGACCACCAGCACGTGCTTCGCATCGCCCGTGGGGCTTCGGCGGCTCTGGGTCTGGTCGAGCATCGGCGGCTCCCGTGGTCTCAGGTGGATCCCCCGCCCGGAGGCGACGCAAGATTCACGCCGGAAGGGCTCGTGCGGGCGGCCGGCCGGTCGTACGCACTCGGTGCCATTC
>JASFUJ010000439.1:0-4081 GCA_050050355.1 Acidobacteriota bacterium | reverse complement strand
CCCCGGCCGCCGCCGCGGCCCTCGGGCACGACGCTCCGCCACGCCTTCGCCGCCGCCCGGCGCACGAACTCGGCCGGACCGTAGGCGCGCCACTTCTCCGCCAGCGTCTCCGGCCCGGGCGGCGGCGCGGTGGGCTCGGCGGTGCCCGCTCGCTCCGCCCCGGCCGGACCCGCCCGCCCAGGGGAAGCGGTGTTGGCGATCCAGCCGGCGTACGGGTCGAGCGTGAAGCTGTCGCCCCCCGGGTTGTTCTGCACCAGGAGGGTCTGGGTCCGGGAGGTCAGGGTCCAGAGGACCGCCGGCATCAGCCGCTCCCAGAGGGCCGGCTCGTAGTTCTTGTAGACGGTCAGGAAGGCGTTGCGCTCGAACAGGAACCCCCGATTGTACAGGCCGAGCAGGTCGCTGGTGGCGGCCGAGCGGTGATGGACGACCGCGTCGGCGGCGAAGAGCACCCGCTCGCCGCCCGCCCAGAGCCGCCAGCCCAGGTCCACGTCCTCGAGGTAGGCGAAGTAGTCCTCGTCGAACCCCCCCGCCTCCAGGAAGGAGCGCTTGCGGACCATCAGATTGCCACCGCATGCGAAGAGCAGCTCGGCGCCGTCCGCCGGCAGCCTGGCCGACGCCAGGGGCCGCCGGAAGTCGAGCTGGAAGGCGTGACCGTCGAAGGTCATCACCCCGCGACCGAAGTCCAGGCGCTCGCCTTCCCAGTCGACGATGCGGCCGGAGACGGCGGCCACGTCGTCCGGGGCCCGGGAGAGGGCGTCGACCAGCGCTGCGAGCCAGCCCTCCTCGGGCCGGGTGTCGTTGTTCAGCAGGGCGACCGCATCGCCGTCCGCCTCCGAGACCAGCAGGTTGTTGCCGCGGCAGAAGCCGGTGTTGACCGGGCTCTCGATCACCCGCACCCACGGGTGCTCCCGCCGCACCCAGGCGACCGTGTCGTCCTCGGAGCCGTTGTCGAGCACCAGAACCTCCCAGGGGAGCCCCGGGTCGCGCTGCGCGCGCAGGGCCGGCAAGCAGGTCTCCAGGTGGCGGCGTCCGTTCCAGGACAGGACGCAGACCGAGACCGTCTCCAGCGCGCTCATCGCCGCCCCCCGAGGAACCGGCTCAGCCGGCCCGGTCGGCTCAGTCGACTCCATCGGGTCCCCCGGATCGACCGGGCCAGCCAGCTTCCGAGGGCGCTCCGGCGCAAGCGGCGGCGCAGGCGGAACGCCGGGGAGTCCGGTGGAGCCACGGTCGGCGGCCGGAACGCGAACTCTTCCTTGGTGGGATCGCGCCACGGGCTCCGGCAGAAGGCGACCAGGGGCTCGAGAGCCCGGTCCCACGCGAAGCGGCGCGCCAGCGCCTCGCCCGCCCGGCGCCGTTCCTCCAGCGGGCGGGAGCCGTTCGGGGACGTCGCCGGCCGCCCGCCGGCCGGCGGTTGCCCCTCCAGCGTCCCCAGAAGCTCCTCCAGGGCCCGTGCGAGCGCGGCGGCGTCGCCGGGCGGCACCACCCGGCCCGCGCCGTGCTCGAGCAGCAGCCGGGAGACCGTTCCGCCCTCGGAGGTGATCACCGGGCAACCTGCGGCGAGCGCCTCCAGGAAGCGGGTGCGCATGGAGAGCCGGGTCTCCAGGCTCGGCAGGTGAGGGGCGACCAGGGCGTCCACGTCCCGCAGCAGGTCCCACCGGCGCTCGGCTGGGACCCAGTCGAGGAGCTCCACCCGCCCCTCCCACCAGCCCAGCTCCCGGCAGCGCCGCTCGACCCGACGGAGCAGGCGCTGCGGGGTATCACCGGGGTTCGGGTTGCGGATGAAGAGCAGGCGCCAGGAGACCGGCGTCTCCAGAAGCTCCAGCGCCTCGATCAGGGTGTCCGGGTCGTACCAGTCGTAGAGCCCGCCGAACAGCAGGCGCCGCGCGCCGCCGGCCGGCGGATCCAGATAGGGCCGATGAGGGGGCAGCTCCCGGGGGACCCCGAACGGCACCGGGGCGATCAGGCCGGCCAGGTCCGGATCGTCCCGCAGACGGTGGGGATTCACCCGGCCGAGCGCGGTGAGGAATCCCGCGTAGTAGAGCCGCTGCTCGTCCGACGAGCAGAGGAAGAAGTCCCCCCGGGAGAGCTGGAGCACCCAGGTGGCGTGGTCGTTGCGGTAGGGGTCGAGCCCGAGCTCGTTCAGGTAGTGGAGGTTCTCCACCAGCCAGGGGTCGTAGAGGTCGACGGCCGTCGGCAGGTCCGGGCACTCGAGCAGCACGTCGTTGGCGAGCTGGCCCTGGGCGACTGCCGCGTCGCAGTCGGCGAGGATCTCGGGCAAGCGCCCCGCCTCGAACCGGCGGGCGGTGCCCGCGGGGAGGGGGACTTCGTCCGGGTCCGCCGGGGAGACCGCGACCACGTCGACGCCGGCGTCGGGCAGGCGCCGGGCCATCTCCAGGTAGCGGATGCCGATGCCGGCCGCGCGCGCACGCAGGGGCTCGCTCGAGACCAGGGCCACCCGTGGCACGGTCCTACTCCTCCCCTTCGCGGCGGGCGCGGGTGCGTTGGTCGCGCCACCAGCGCAGAAGACCGGGGAAGGAGGCTCCGCGCAGCCGGTCGAGGATTCCGTTCAGCCGCTCGATCTCGGCATAGGTCCGCCCCAGGTGCTCCTCCTGCCGGTCGACGGCCTCGCGGAGCGCCTTCTCTTCGCCGTAGAGCCGGTCGAGCTCGGAGCTCTGTTCCTCGATCCCCCGACGGAGCGTCGCCCCCTCCTCCCGC
Organism: Acidobacteriota bacterium; assembly: GCA_050050355.1. GTDB lineage: Bacteria > Acidobacteriota > Thermoanaerobaculia > Multivoradales > DATKCC01 > JASFUJ01. Next base: position 1,366 of record JASFUJ010000439.1, on the reverse strand, counting down.
AGGCCCTGGACCGCACCGTTCAACCGGTGGTGGCGATCCTCGAGGGCGGCCCGCTCGCGCACGGCCTCGGAGCGTTCCCGCCGGGCGGTGGCCGCGGCCTCGGCCGCGAGCACCGTCTCGGCCCGCAGCCGGTCGACGATCGCCGCGAGGCGATCCGGTCCGAGCCGGTCGGCGTGCCGTGCGATCACCCGGGCCTTGAGATCCAGGAAGTCGGCCCGCTCCCTCGGCCGGTCGCCGAGGGCGTGGTGGCCGGCGCCGCGGAAGTGGCGGTACTCGCAGGTGACACGCCGGACGTGGTGGAACCGCGTGAGCCGGGAGAGCCGGACGAGGAGGTCCCAATCCTCGAAGATGGGGAGCTCCGGATCGAAGGGGGCGTCCGGGCGGTCCAGCTCCCGGAGCAGCGAGCGTTCGAAGAGGATGGTGTTGAACGGGATGTAGTTGTCGACCAGCAGCAGGTCCGGGTCGAAATCGCGGCTGTAGGGCACCCGGCGCTCGGCCTCCCGCCATCCGCCCGGCTCCCCGCTCCGGTCGAGCTCGCAGGTGACCACGGCGGCGTCGGAGTAGACCGCCCGCACTCCGGCGGCCCCGGCCGCGCCGGCGAGGACCGCCAGGTGCTCCGGCGCGGCCAGGTCGTCGTCGTCGAGAAACCCGATCCACTCGCCGGTGGCCGCGGCGACGCCGGCGTTCGCCGCCTCGGCGCGCCCCCGCGTCTCCGGCAGATCGATCCGTCGCAGGGACAGCGGGTAGTCCTCCGGCAGCGCCGGGGGCTGGCCGCCGTCGTTGACCACCACCACCTCGACCCGCCGGTAGACGCCGTCGGCCAGGCTGGCCAGCGCCTCGGCGAGCAGCTCCGGACGGTCCTTGGTGCGCACGATCACCGACACCGGCGGCCCCTTGGCGACCGTGTGAAGCTCCGGTGCGCCGCCCAGGTGGCGCACGAGCTGCGCCGGGCTGCGGCCGGCGAAGTCGGCCGGGGCGAGGCGCCGGTACCCTTCGGCGCCCCGCAGCGGGCCGGACCGGCCGGCGGCGGGCAGGGAGAGGGTCCGGAACGCGCGCAGGCCGAGACCGGCCGCCAGGTAGTCGTGACGCTCCTGCTGGCTGGCGTAGCAATCCATCGCCGCGCGCAGCCGGTCGAGCTCCGCCGAGACGTCGACCAGCAGGTCGGGGTACGCGGGGTGGTTGACCTCGTAGGCGAGCACGGTGAGGTTGCGCACCGCCGCGGCCAGGTCGCCCGGGTCTCCGGAGCGGACCGGTCCGAGGACCTCGTGAACGGCCGCGAAGGCGGCCCGGTGGTCGGCGGTCGCCTCGAGGGGGGAGGGCACCAGGAGCAGGTCGGGGCGGTACTCGAGGATCTCCCGGCGGACCG
>JASFUJ010000438.1:0-4094 GCA_050050355.1 Acidobacteriota bacterium | reverse complement strand
GAACGCGGCAGACGGGTGCACGGAGAGTCCGAGATCAGGGGAGGCCGTGGCGCTTGCGCTTCGCCCACAACGCCTTGCGGCTGATCCCCAGCAGCTCGGCCGCCCTCCCCTGGTGGCCGCGGGTATAGGCGAGGGCGCGCCGGATCTCTTCGGCCTCGACCCGGTCGAGCGGCCGCGGAGGGGCGCCGGCCCCCGCCGGGGGCTCGGGGGCGATCGGTCCGTCGCCCCGGGCGAGGATCAGCGCCCGCTCGAGGACGTTCTTGAGCTGGCGCAGGTTCCCCGGCCAGGGATGGCGCACGATCCACTCGCGGGAGCTCTCGGCGAGCTCCACGCCGGGGCGATCGAACCGCTCCGCCAGGTCGGTCAGCAACCGGTCGACCAGGGCGGGCAGATCGTCCGGCCGCTCCCGCAGAGGGGGCACGCGGAAGGCCAGCACCTCCAGCCGGAAGAAGAGGTCCTCCCGGAAGGCGCCGCGCCCGACCCGCTCCCGCAGGTCCTCCGCGCCGACCGTCAGGAACCGGGCGTCGGCGCGGCGCTCGCGACCGCCGAGGGGAGCGTAGACCCCTTCGGCCACGAGGCGCAACAGCTTGGGCTGGGCGGCGAGGGGCAGCTCCTCCACGTGGTCGAGAAGCAGGCTGCCGCCGGCCGCGCGCTCGACCCGCCCCGGCTGGTCCTCGCCGGCTCCGGTGAAGGCCCCGCGGCGGTGGCCGAACAGCTCCGCCTCGAACAGCGAGCTCGGCACGGAGCCCGGATCGAGCTCGACCAGGGGCCCGCCGCCGCGGGGGCTGGCGGCGTGGATCGCCCGGGCCAGCGCCGTCCGCCCGGTCCCCGGCTCGCCGAGCAGCAGCACCGGAGCCGCGCTCGCCGCCGCGCGCTCGATGCCGGCCAGCCGCCGGGCGAGCACCGGTTGATGGGCGAGCAGACGCTCCAGGGCCGAGGGGGTCAATCGGATGAGCCGAGGGCCTCGTCCTCGGCGAACTTCCCGGTCTCGTCCGGGGCGTCGGACCAGAGACGCTCCAGGGCGTAGAACTCCCGCGGCTCCGGCTGGAAGACGTGGACGACCAGGTCGCCGTAATCGAGGAGGACCCAGTTGCCCCCCTGCTGCCCCTCCACGTGGAGCGGACGCACCCGCTGCTTCTTGAGGGCCTCCAGGACAGCGTCGGAGATCGCCTGGACCTGCCGCTGGCTGTTGCCGCTGCAGATCAGGAAGTAGTCGGTGAAATCGGAGACGGGGCCCAGGTGGAGGACCCGGAGGTTCCGGGCCTTGCGGTCGAGGGCGGCGGTCACCGCGGTGCGGACGCGCGCGGAGGTGTCGGTGGTGGTTTCGGACGCTGAAGTCATCGATAGAAGCTGTACTTCCGGACGTAGTCTAGCACCAAGGGGTGCATCCAATCCTCGGGCACCGGCTCGCCCCGTGCGAGGCGCCGCCGGATCTCGGTCGAGGAGACGTCGATCACGACGTCGGTGAGGAGGTCGATCCCGCCCCCGTCGAAGAGCTCCCGGAGCGCTCCCGGCAGGGCCTCGCGCACCGCCCCGGGCTCGGCGCCCGGCCGCCCCAGCACCACCAGCCGGGCGAGCTCGGGAAGGTCGCGCCAGCGCCTCCAGGTGTCGAGCCCGGCCAGGGAGTCGGAGCCGAGGATCAGGTGGAGCTCGGCGTCCGGCCTCTCGGCGCGGAAGTGCTCGAGCGTCTCGACCGTGTAGGTGGTGCGGTCGGGGCGCAGCTCGAAGTCCGAGGCGTAGAGCCCCTCCTCCTCCAGCAGCGCCAGCTCCACCATGGTGAAGCGACGGACCGCGGGAGCCTCCGGCGCGCTCGCCGGATCGGCCTTGTGGGGTGGGTTGGCGGTGGGCAGATAGAGCACCCGGTCCAGGCCGAGCCGGCGGCGCGCCTCCCGGACCGGCCGCACGTGGCCCGCGTGGGGCGGGTCGAAGCTACCGCCGAAGAGCCCGAGCTTCACGCGTCCTCCCGGCGGGAGCCGCCGGCGGGAGCTCCCGAATGCCACGGCCGGTCGTCGGCGTGCGACGCGTCGCGGGACCCGTCCGCCGCCGCGCGCTCCCGCTCCCGGAGCTCCGCCAGCCGGCGGCCGATCTCGCCGACCAGCCGGTCCACGCCCTCGCCCGCGACCGCGCTCACCTCCAGGTACTCGAGGCTCCGCTCCCGGGCCGCGGCCCGGAGCCGCTCCCGGCGCTCCTCCCGGACGGCGTCCACCTTGCTGCCGACGAGCAGCCGGTCCCGCCGGAGCAGGTCGGGGTCGAACGCCTCCAGCTCGGCCTCGATGATCGCCAGGTCCTCGGCCGCGTCGCCCTCCGCCGACAGGTCGACCAGGTGGACCAGCACCCGGCACCGCTCCACGTGCCGCAAGAACTGGTGGCCCAGCCCCGCTCCCTCCGCCGCGCCGGCGATCAGGCCCGGCAGGTCGGCGATCACGAACGGCTCGTCGGCCGGCCCCCGGTCGACCACGCCGAGCCGGGGAACGAGGGTCGTGAACGGGTAGTCGGCGATCTTCGGCCGCGCCGCCGACACCCGGCTGATCAGCGTCGACTTGCCGGCGTTGGGCAGGCCCACCAGGCCGACGTCGGCGAGCAGCTTGAGCTCCAGGCGGAGCCGGCGCTCCACGCCCTCTTCGCCGGGCTCGGCGTGGCGGGGCGCCTGGTTGGTCGAGCTCTTGAAGCGGGCGTTGCCCCGCCCTCCGGAGCCGCCGGCGGCGACCAGCAACCGGCCGCCGTCGTCGAGGATCTCGCCGAGGGAGGCCCCGGTCCCGTCGTCGGTCACCTGGGTGCCGAGGGGGACCCGGATCTCCAGGTCCTCGCCGCTCCGGCCCGTCCGGTTGGACCCCTCCCCGTGGCGACCGCGCTCGGCCGCGTGGAGCTGGCGAAACCTGAGGTGGTGCAGGGTGTTGACCGATTCGTCGCCCACCAGCCAGACGTCGCCGCCGTCGCCGCCGTCGCCGCCGGAGGGACCGCCCTTGGGGACGTACTTCTCGCGCCGGAAGGCGACGCAGCCGTTGCCCCCCCGGCCGCCGCGGACCTCGATCACCGTTTCGTCGATGAAGATCATGGACTGGGAAGCGACCAGGCCCGATCCACTGGATCACCCCGAGGATCGTGCCCGCAGGGAGTCCGGCCGGGAGCCGGCACCGGGCCGACTCCGGAGCCGGGGGGAGTGAAGCCTGGCCGGCGGCCGGCACGCGAGCGGTCCGCCCGCCGCGCGGGGGCGTGGGATGTTACTCGGCGGGAACGATGTTGACGAAGGTGCCCCGCCGGCCCCGGCGCTGGAACTGCACGGTGCCGTCGGCCTTGGCGAAGAGCGTGTCGTCGCCGCCGCGGCCGACGTTGAGGCCGGGGAAGAACTTGGTGCCGCGCTGTCGGACGATGATGGTACCGCCCGTGACCCGCTCGCCGCCGTACGCCTTCACGCCCAGGTGCTGAGGGTTCGAGTCGCGGCCGTTGCGGCTGGAGCCCTGTCCTTTCTTGTGAGCCATGGTGTCCTCTGCCTTGAGTGGTGTGGCCTCGGTCCGGCTAGGCCTCGATGTTCTCGATCCGCACCCGGTGATAGCCCTGGCGATGCCCGATGGTGCGCCGGTAGCCCTTGCGCCGCTTGAACTTGAAGACCCGGACCTTGGGACCCTGCGACGCCTGGACGAGGACGCCCTTGACCGAGGCGCCGGAGAGGTCCTCCCCGACCTTGACGCCGCCGTCGTCGCGCACCAGGAGCACGTTGTCGAAGGTGATCTCGGAGCCCGGATCGGCCTCGCCGACGAGCTCCACGTCGATCACGTCACCGGGCTCGACCCGGTACTGCTTTCCACCCGTTTCGATGACAGCCTGCATTCGGTGTATCTCCTCGAGGTTTAGACCTCTACAACGTCCGAGCTCGTGACGATTGTGTCAAGTTTGCTCGATCCATCGGGAACGCCGCCCCGATCCACCTTGACGATCCTCTGGATCTCGCCTCCAACCCCCCCCCCGGCCCCCTTCCTCGATCCTCTGGATCGGCTGGAGGCTGGGGGCGCGGTCTTCTGGATCTCCCCTCCAACCCCCCCCCGGCCCCCTTCCTCGATCCTCTGGATCGGCTGGAGGCTGGGGGCGCGGTCTTC
>JASFUJ010000437.1:0-4095 GCA_050050355.1 Acidobacteriota bacterium | reverse complement strand
CCCGCTCGGCGAACCCGTCGTAGGTGGCCGGATCGAGCAGGCCGGCGGCCTCCTCGCGGGCGAGCAGATCGGCCACGCGATCGGCGATCGGCTCGGAGGCGGCCTCTCCGTCCCGCTCCGCGTGCCGTCCGAAGATCCGCAGCGAGCCGCCGTGGGTGGGCAGCTCCTCCACGTCGAACAGGGTCAGCCCGTGGTGGGCGAAGATCCGGCGGACGACGTGGAACGAGAAGTAGGAGAAGTGCTCATGGTAGATGGTGTCGAACTGGTGCTCGTCCATCAGCCGGAGCAGGTGGGGAAACTCCATGGTCACCACGCCGTCCGGGGCGAGCACCGTCTTCAGCCCGGCCACGAAGTCCTCGAGCTCCGGCACGTGCGCCAGCACGTTGTTGCCCACCAGCAGGTCCGGCCGGACGCCGCGGTCGACCAGCTCCCGGGCCTTGGCCAGGGTGAAGAACTCGGTCTCGGTGGGGATGCCCGCCTCCCGGGCCGCGACCGCCACGTTGCGCGCCGGCTCGATGCCGAGCACCGGCACGCCGCGGTCCCGGAAGTGGCGGAGCAGGTAGCCGTCGTTGCTCGCGATCTCGATCACCAGACGGTCTTCGATCCCCTCTCCGGACAGCCCGAAGCGCTCGATCATCGCCTCCGCGTAGTGCCGGGCGTGCTCCACCCAGCTCTCCGAGACCGAGGAGAAGTAGGCGTAGTCGGTGAAGATCTCCTCCGGCCGGGCGGCCTCCGGGAGCTGCACCAGCAGGCACTCCTCGCACAGGAAGACCTCGAGCGGGTAGAAGGTCTCCGGCCGCTGCAGGTCCTCCGGCTCCAGGTAGGAGTTGGCCAGGGGCGAGACCCCCAGGTCGACGAAGGTCCGGTCGAGCGGCGCCCGGCAGAAGCGGCAGGTCAGTCCCATATCTTCCAGGGCGGGTCGTCCCGTCGCCAGAGGTCGTTCAGGTGGAGGTAGTCCCGGTAGGTGTCCATCGGGTGCCAGAAGTCCTCGTGCTGATAGACCGAGAGCTCGCCGTCGCGGGCGAGCTGGCGGAGCGGGTCGAGCTCCAGGAACAGTTGCGGATCGTCGCTCAGGTAGTCGAAGACCTCGCGCTGGAAGACGAAGAAGCCCCCGGAGACGAAGCCCTCGGCGACCGTCGGCTTCTCGTTGAACTCCAGCACCTTGCCGTCGTGGGTCTTCATCTCGCCGTAGCGGGAGGTGGGGTGGACGCCGGTGACCGTGGCGAGCCGCCCCTGCTGGTAGTGGAAGTCGAGCAGCGCCGGGATGTCCAGGTTGCCCACCGCGTCGCCGTAGGTGAAGAAGAAGGTCGGCGTGTCCACGTACTTGCGCACCAGGCGGAGGCGGGCGCCGGTGCCGGTCTCGTCCCCGGTCTCGGCGCAGGTGACCCGCCAGGGCTCCCGCCCCACGTCGTTGTGGAACTCGATCGGCCGGCTGCCGTCCATGGTGATCGTGAAGTCCCGCTCGTACTCCCGGTAGCGCAGGAAGTACTGCTTGATCACCCAGCCCTTGTAGCCGAGGCAGAGGGTGAAGCGGCGCACGCCGTGGCTGCCGTAGATCTTCATGATGTGCCACAGGATGGGCCGGTCGCCCACCTCCACCATCGGCTTGGGCCGGTACTCGGTCTCCTCGCGAAGGCGGGTTCCCTTGCCGCCGCACAGGATGACCACGGGGATGTCGGACAGGGGGACACGTCGATCGTTCATGGGCTCTCGGGCGGCAGGTCAGAGGGGGAGGCGGAGCATTCGGAACCGGGTCGCAGACTCCTAGGTTACAATGCCCTCCCGTGAGCGTGCCAGCCTCCACGGGTTCCGACCCTCAGACGCCAGCCCGACGCGGGGCCCGATCTCCCGACGCCCCGGGGACCGATCCCGACGCGGGGCTCGGCCCCGACGCTCTTGGCGAACCGCCCGAGATCAGCGTCCTGGTGCCCGTCCTGAACGAAGAGGGCACCGTCCTGGAGCTCTGCCGGCAGGTGGCGGAGGTGATCGACGGGCTGGGTCGCTCGTTCGAGATCGTCTTCGTGGACGACGGCTCGACCGACGGCACCCCGGAGCGGGTCAAAGAGGCCCACGGGCGGGACCCGCGGATCAAGCTGGTCCGGCTGCGCCGGAACTTCGGCAAGGCGGCGGCGCTCAGCGCCGGCCTGGACCACAGCCGGGGCCGGCTGGTCGTGACCATGGACGGGGATCTCCAGGACGACCCGGCCGAGATCCCGCGCTTCCTGGACGCCCTGGACGCGGAGAGCCTGGACCTGGTCTCCGGCTGGAAGCGCCAGCGGCGCGACCGGCCGGTCAAGCGCTACACCTCGCGCCTGTTCAACTGGGCCACCCGCACCCTCGCCCGGGTCCAGCTCCACGACTTCAACTGCGGCTTCAAGGCCTACCGGCGGGAGGTGCTGGAGCAGGTGTCGATCTACGGCGAGCTGCACCGCTACATCCCGGTCCTGGCGAGCCGCAAGGGGTTCCGGGTGGGCGAGATCGAGGTTCACCACATGCCGCGCCGCCACGGCGTGAGCAAGTACGGCTGGGACCGCTTCTACAAGGGGCTCCTCGACCTGATCACGGTGCTCTTCATCACCCGGTACACGCCCCGCCCGCTCCACCTGTTCGGCCTGCTCGGCTTCGGCTTCCTGGCGGCCGGCTTCGGCATCAACCTCTACCTGGCCATCCTCTGGCTCGGCGGCGAGCCGCTGTCGCGCAGGCCGTTGCTGCTGCTGGGGATCCTGCTGATGGTGATGGGCATCCAGGTGCTGACCACCGGGCTGCTGGCGGAGATGATCGCCCACTCGGGGTTCAGGCGGCGGGACAGCTACTCGGTGAAAGAGGTGGTCGAGTAGGGCCGGGCGCGGTGGCTGCAATCACCGTCATCGGCGCCGGCATCGTCGGCCTGGCCACGGCGGCCGAGCTGGCCGGCCGCGGCCTCCGGGTGCGGGTGCTGGAGGCCGAGGACCGGCCCGCGGCCCACCAGACCGGCCACAACAGCGGCGTCATCCACTCCGGCCTGTACTACCGCCCCGGCTCCCACAAGGCGCGCCTGTGCACCGGGGGCCGCGACGCGCTCTACCGCTTCTGCGCCGCGGAAGGGATCGCCCACCGGCGCACCGGCAAGGTGGTGCTGGCCCTGCGGGAGGAGGAGATCCCGCGGCTCGACGAGCTCGAGCGCCGGGGCCGGGCCAACGGCCTGGAGGGGCTGGAGCGGCTGCCGCCGGGCGAGCTGGCCGCCCGGCTGGCCGACCTGAGCGATCGGCCCGACCCAGCGGGCCTGGGCGAGCTGGCGGGGGTCGACGCCCTGTGGGTGCCCCAGACCGGGATCGTCGACTTCCGCGCGGTGAGCCGGGTTCTCGCCGGCAAGCTGGAGGCGGCGGGCGGGGAGCTCCGGACCGGCGCCGCGGTGACCGGGATCCGGGAGGGCGGCCGGGGGGGCGGCGCCGCGCCGGTCGTCCTGGAGACCGCGGCCGGGCGGTTCGAGTGCGACCTGCTGATCAACTGCGCCGGGCTCCAGAGCGACCGGGTGGCCCGGCTCGGCGGGTTCCGGCCGGGGCTGCGGATCGTGCCGTTCCGGGGGGAGTACCACGAGCTCACCGGCCGGGCGGGCGCCAGGGTGCCGGTGCCGGTCTACCCGGTGCCCGATCCGCGGTTTCCGTTCCTGGGGGTGCACCTGACGCCGACGGTGGACGGCCGGGTGGAGGCGGGCCCCAACGCGGTGCTGGCTCTCCACCGGCACGGCTACACCCGGGGGCGGGTCTCGCTCCGGGACCTGGCGTCGACCCTGGGCTGGCCCGGGTTCTGGCGGCTGGCGGCCCGCCACTGGCGCTTCGGGCTGCGGGAGATGCGCCGGTCCCTGAGCTCGCGGGCGTTCGTGGCGGCGGTGCGGGAGCTGATGCCGGAGCTCTCGCGGGACGATTTCCGGCCGGGGGGCGCCGGGGTGCGCGCCCAGGCCCTGGACCGGAGCGGCGAGCTGGTGGACGATTTCCGCTTCGCCGAGGACGAGCGGCAGATCCACGTGCTCAACGCCCCGTCGCCCGCGGCGACCGCGGCCCTGGCGATCGGGCGGGAGGTGGCGGAGCGGGCCCTGGCGAAGATCGGATGAGGCGA
>JASFUJ010000436.1:0-4097 GCA_050050355.1 Acidobacteriota bacterium | reverse complement strand
CCTCCAGCGCCGCCGGACTGCTGTCGGTCTGGGTCTCGACGAACCCGGCGAGCTCGGTGTAGGCGATCTCCTCGTCGCCGAGGGCGGCGATCGCGTCCGGCGACGGACCGGACGCGCCACAGCCACCCACCGGCAGGAGCAGGAGGAGGGCCGGCACGGACAGGAGACACCGGAGCGTCCTCATGCCGCCAGCTCCCCCAGGGTCGCCCGGGCGACGCTCAGCATGTCGGCGCCGCCGGAGGCGAGCGTCAGGACCCCACTCGGGCTGAAGCTCGCCCCGTCCCGGTTCGAGACCAGCTCGATCAGCCGCTCCACGTCCACCCGGGAGTCCCGCCGCAGGCGGATGGTGAGGCTCTTGCCCCGGCCGGAGATCGACTGCACCCGCAGCGCCTCGGCCGTCCGCTTGAGCTCGGCCACCTCCAGCAGGGTCTGGACCGCGGGCGGCGGCGGACCGAACCGGTCGGAGAGCTCCTCGAGCAGCTCCCGGCCGTCGCGCTCGGCGGCGGCCAGCTTCTGGTAGACCTCCATGCGCAGGTTCGCGTCGGCCACGTAGTCGGGGGGGATCGCCATCGGCACCGGCAGATCGATGGCCACCGAGGGCGCCTCCTCCACGGCCTCGCCCTTGAGCTCGCGCACCGTGTCCTCGAGCATCTTGATGTAGGTCTCGATGCCGACGGCGGCGATGTGGCCGCTCTGCTCGGCGCCCAGCAGGTTGCCGGCGCCGCGGATCTCCAGGTCCCGGGCGGCGATGCGAAACCCCGAGCCCAGGTCGGTGAACTCCCGGATCGCCGCCAGGCGTTTCCTGGCCGGCTCGGGGAGGATCCGGTCCCCCGGGATCAGCAGATAGCAGTAGGCGAGCTGGTTGCTCCGCCCCACGCGGCCCCGGAGCTGGTAGAGCTGGGCCAGCCCGAAGCGCTCGGCCCGGTGGACGATCATCGTGTTGACGTTCGGGATGTCGATGCCGTTCTCGATGATCGTGGTGGCCAGCAGCACGTCGTAGTCGCCTCGGGAGAAGGCGTGCATCCGCCGGGAGAGCTCCTTCTCGTCGAGCTGGCCGTGGCCGACGGTGATCCGGGCCCGGGGCACCAGCTCGCGCAGATAGGTCTGGATCCCCTCGATCGACTCCACCCGGTTGTGGACGAAGTAGACCTGCCCGCCGCGCTCGAGCTCGTACTCGATCGCCTCGCGCACGACCTCGTTGTTGAAGGGGACCACGGCGGTCTCGACCGCCATCCGGTCCTTGGGCGGCGTCTCGATCACCGACAGGTCGCGCACGCCGGCGAGCGAGAGCTGCAGCGTCCGCGGCACCGGGGTCGCCGACATGGCGAGCACGTGCACGTCCTTCTTGAGCTGCTTGAGCCGCTCCTTCTGGGCCACGCCGAAGCGCTGCTCCTCGTCGACGATCAGGAGCCCGAGCCTGGGGATCTTCACGTCCCTGGAGAGCAGCCGGTGGGTGCCCACCAGGATGTCGATCTCCCCGGCGGCCAACCGCTCGCTCACCGCGCGGACCTCGGCCGGCGTGCGGAACCGGGAGATCATCTCGACCTGGACGGGGAAGTCCTCGAAGCGGTCCCGGAAGGTCTCCAGGTGCTGGTCGGCGAGGATGGTGGTCGGCGCGAGCACCGCCACCTGGTACCCGCCGTCGATCGCCTTGAAGGCGGCGCGCATGGCCACCTCGGTCTTGCCGTACCCCACGTCGCCGCAGAGCAGCCGGTCCATGGGCCGGTCCTTCTCCAGGTCCTCCTTGATGGCGGCGATCGCGTCGAGCTGATCCCCGGTCTCCTCGTAGGGGAAGGCGGCGTCGAACTGGTGCATCCAGTCGCTGTCGGGGGGCATGGCGGGGGCCTCGGCGACCTGGCGCTCGGCGTAGAGCTTCAACAGCTGGCCCGCCATGTCGCGCATGCTCTTCTTGACCCGCGCCTTGGTGCGGTTCCACGAGGTCCCGCCGAGCTTGTCGAGACGGGGCGCCACCCCCTCGATGCCGCTGTACTTCTGGAGCTGATCGAGCCGGGAGAGCGGCAGCAGCAGGCACTGCCCGCTGGAGTAGGAGATCTCCATGACCTCCACGCCGGACTCGGCCGAGCCCCGGGCGGAGCCGGGACCCGGGCCCTTGCCGCCGCCCGGAGCCACCGTCGCCGGGGCCGGCCCGGAGATCGCCTCGGCGTCGACGCTCCGGAGCGCCACGAACTGGCCGATGCCGTGGTCGGCGTGGACCACGTAGTCGCCCACCTTGAGGTCGCGCAGGCCGGAGATGAAGGGGCCGTAGCGGGGACGCCGGCCGGGCTTCCTCCGGGGGAGGGCCCGCGGCAGGAGCTGGTGCTCGCCGTAGACGGAGACGCCGGCGGCCGGGAGCCGGAAGCCGCGTTGCAGCTCGCCGGAGACCGGCTCCACCCCCTCCGGTCCGATCGGCACCCGGCGCCCGTCCAGCAGCTCCGCCAACCCCTGGCGGTGCTCCGGAGCGACCACCACGACGCAGCGCTCGCCCCGGGACCGGACGGACTCGACCTCGCGGGGGAAGCGTGGGAGCTGGCCGTGGAAGACATCGGTGGTGGTGGCCCCGAAGTCGATACCGGCGGCGCCGCCCCCGATCCCGGTGGGGGCCCCCGTCGGCGTGGCGGCGATCAGGTCGCGCAGGCGCAGCTCCGCGCCCTCGAGGAGGCCGGCGACCCGTTCGACGGGGTGCTCGAGCTCCTCCGGCGGCACCGCCAGACGCCCGGACTCGAGGCGGCTCCGGTGGTCGCCGGCCAGGCGCTCGGCGTAGTGCTCGATCTCGGAGTCGAGGGCGGGGGGGTCCACGGAGACGACGAGGGGGGAGCGCGAGGCCTCCCCTCCCCGGCCCAGCCAATCGTCCAGGCCGACGGTGCGGGGGGCGAGCAGCGGGAGGTAGTTCAACCAGCCCGGGGCCTCGCCCCGCTCCCGGAGCTCGGCGAGCAGGTGGGCCAGCTCCGGGTCGGGCTCGGCCTCCCGATCGCCCGCTCCGGCGACATCCGCCAGCAGCTCGGCGAGCAGCTCGGCGTCGTCCGGGCCCCCCGGGTAGAGCAGCACCGGCAGGAGACGGGCCTCGTCCACCCGCTCCTCGGAGCGCTGGGAGACCGGGTCGAACCGGCGGATGGTGTCGACGGTGTCGCCGAAGAGCTCGATCCGGAGCGGCGCCTCTTCGCCCGGCGGATAGACGTCCACGATGCCGCCGCGCACGGCGTAGTCCCCCACCTCGGACACCAGGTCGGTCCGCCGGTAGCCGTGGATGGACAGGTGCTCCGCCAGGGCTTCCAGGGGGTGCTCCTCGTCCCGGCGGATCTCCACCACGGTCCGGGCGAAGGCCCGGCGGTCGGGCAGCCGCCGGAACAGGGCGCGCGGGGTGGTGACGACGGTGCCGGCGCGGCCGGTGAGGATCCGGTCGAGGGCCACGACCTCCTGGGCGCGGACGTGGAGGGAGGCGGCGGCTTCCTGGTAGGGGGTGAGGGAGGGGCCGGGGAAGAAGACGGGGGTCCTCTCCCGGCGGGGATCTCCGCCGGAGCCGTCGCCGAAGAGGGCGGCCGCTTCGAGCCAGGCGAGGGCGTCGGCTTCGCGGGGGACCACGGCGAGCACCGGCCGGTCCAGGTCCTCGGCCAGGAGCTCGGCCACCCAGGCCGCCGCCGGCACCGGCAGGCGCACCACGTCCCCCAGCTCCTCCAGGAGCCGGCGGTAGGGCGCACTCTGGCGCAGCGTGCGGGAGGCCTCCTCCCAGACGCGGTCGGTCATACCTTTCCTGTAACCGGAACGGGCGGGGGTTTCGTTCCCGGCGGGGCGGGAACGGGGACGACGGCTGGGCGGAGGGCATCGCCGGGGGGTCCGCCGGGCGGGGTCCGCCACCCATCACACCGATCGTCGCCGTGCTTCAACCAGGGGGCGCCGGTCCACCGGATCTCCCCCCAGCTCCCTCGATCGCTCCCACGGCTCGCTCGGTGGCTACGGCAACGACCAGTGGCCTGTGGAGGGGCGCGGGGAGTCCCTCGCCGGTCGCAGTGTGCCGCCGAGGGAGGAGTCCTCCTGATCTCCCCCCGAACCCCCCATCCCCCTTTCCCCCCTCAGGGGGTGAAAGGGGGCGCCCCCACCCT
>JASFUJ010000435.1:0-4114 GCA_050050355.1 Acidobacteriota bacterium | reverse complement strand
ACGCAGAACGAGCTCGAGGAGGACGACGCCCGGGCTCTGCTGAACAACGGTTGCAAGCTGGTCAGCGAGGGGGCGAACATGCCGTCGACCCGCGGGGCGGCCCACGCCTTCGAGGACGCCGGCATCCTGTACGGGCCCGGCAAGGCGGCCAACGCCGGCGGCGTGGCCATCTCGGGCCTGGAGATGACCCAGAACGCCATCCGGCTCAACTGGACCCGGGAGGAGGTGGACGAGAAGCTCCAGGGCATCATGCACAGCATCCACGCCCAGTGCGTGGAGTACGGCAAGGACAACGGCCGCGTCAACTACGTCAAGGGCGCCAACGTCGCCGGCTTCGTCAAGGTGGCGGACGCCATGATCGCCTACGGGGTCATGTGAGGACCGATCCGTGGGCGATCACGACCTGGAAACGCTGCTCGAGACCGCGGACCTGGGGGAGCTGCAACTGGTGAAGGGCCTCCTCGACGCCGCGGAGATCCCCTTCACGGTGGAGGGCGAGGGGACCCTGCAGACCCTGCCGGTGCGCACGCCCGGATTCTTCACGGGCCGCGGGCTCGCCGCCCTGATCAAGGTCCATCCGGAGGACCTGGACGACGCCCGGGCCCTGCTCGCCGGCGAGGACCCGGGGGGCGACGCGTCCTGATCCTCCCCGCCCGTGATCCGGGCTCGTGACCGCCGGGTCACGCGGCTGGCACACGGCGGGAGGAAGATCGTCCCGACCTCCGGGGCTCCGGAACGGGGACGGGATCGAATTCCACTCCTCGGGGTGGTGCCCGAGCACCCTCCGTCTGTGAGAGACTCCCGGGTATCGGTTCGCGGAACGAAGTGAATGTTCAACCATGCCGTCGGCCGGGACCGGTCCGATCGGCACAACACAGAAAGAGACAGGGGAGGCCAGGATGAACCCTCTTTCGCGCGTTTCTTCGCGGGCGCGGTGCGCCCCGAATCCGGCCCTGGCGGGGGCCCTGATTCCGGCCCTGATGGCGGCTCTGGTTTTGGCTCTGATCGGGGCTCTGATCGGGGCTCCGGCGCTCCACGCCCAGGGCGTCACCACCGGGGCCCTCGCCGGTCACGTGACCGCGGCCGAGGACGGCTCGGCCCTGCCCGGCGTGGTCGTCGAAGCCGTGCACCAGCCCACCGGTACCCGCTACTCCACGGTCAGCCGGGCCGACGGACGGTGGTCGATCCTGAACGTCCGCGTGGGCGGCCCGTACGAGCTCCGTGCCACGCTCACCGGCTTCCAGCCCCAGGAGGTCGGCGACGTCTTCGTCAAGCTGGGTGAGTCGGTCTCGGTCGACTTCACGCTGCAACTGGAGACCATCGAGGAGGAGCTGACCGTCACCGCCAGCGTCCGCCCGCTGATCACCCCCGACCGGCAGGGGGTGGCCACCAACGTCTCCGAGCAGGCGATCGAAGACCTGCCGAGCCTGGACCGCAGCTTCCAGGAGCTCGCCCGTCTGTCGCCGTTCTTCACCGCCGTCGGGGACAACGACGAGGAGACCATCGTCACCGTCGCCGGCCGGAACAACCGCTACAACAACATCCAGATCGACGGTGCGATCAACAACGACCTGTTCGGCCTCGCCGCCACCGGGACCCCGGGCGGCCAGGCCCAGACCCAGCCGATCTCCCTCGACGTGATCAAGGAGATCGCGCTGCTCGTCTCGCCCTACGACGTGCGCCAGGGCGGTTTCTCCGGCGGCGGCATCAACGCCATCACCCGGAGCGGCACCAACGCCTTCCAGGGCTCGGCCTACTGGTTCCAGCGGGACCAGGACTTCGTGGGCGACGGCCCGGACGACCGGGAGATCGGCGAGTTCAGCCAGGATGAGTACGGCTTCCGCCTCGGTGGGCCGATCCAGCGCGACCGGCTGTTCTTCTTCGTCAACGGGGAGCGCTCGGAGCGCACCCAGCCCTCGGGCGTCTCCGCCGACGGCAGCTCCGGTCAGTCGTTCGTGAACCCGGCGGGCGCCGCCGAGTTCCGGAACATCCTGGTCAACCAGTACGGCTACGATCCGGGCGGCCTCGGCGAGGCCGGCGAGGAGCGCAACAGCGACAAGCTCTTCGGCCGACTCGACTGGAACATCGCCGACACCCACCAGCTCACCCTGCGGCACAACTACATCGACGCCGACAACGACGTCTACCGGCCGAGCACGTTCGGCTACGAGTTCCCGGACCGCAACTACGACTTCACCAACGAGACCAACTCGACGGTGCTCCAGCTCAACAGCACCTTCGGAGCGGACAAGTACAACGAGGCCCGGGTCACCTACCAGACCATCAAGGACCGCCGCTCGGGCGGCGAGCCCTTCCCGGCGGTCACCGTCGAGCTGGCGGACGGCTCCGACGTGAGCGCGGGCGTCGAGCCGTTCTCGACCAAGAACGCCCTCGACCAGGACATCCTGGAGATCACCGACGACTTCACCTGGCTGTTCGGCGATCACACCGTCACCCTGGGCACCCACAACGAGATCTTCACCTTCGACAACCTGTTCATCCGCCAGGCGTTCGGCGAGTACACCTTCCTCGGCCTGGACAACTTCCGGGCCGGCAAGGCGTTCGAGTTCGACCGCAGCTTCTCGGTGACCGGCGACCCGAACCAGTCGGCCGAGTTCGACGTCCAGCAGCTCGGGTTCTACGCCGGGGACCAGTGGGCCGCCGGCCAGAACCTGACCGTCACCTACGGCCTGCGGGTGGACGTCCCGCGCTTCCCGGACGACCCGAGCTTCAACCAGGAGGCCTTCGACGAGTTCGGCTACCGTACGGACGAGATGCCGAGCGGCAACGAGGTCTGGTCGCCCCGGGTCGGCTTCAACTGGAACGTGCCGTGGAAGCCGTCGGACGAGTGGGATCACCAGCTCCGGGGCGGCGTCGGCATCTTCACCGGCCGGACGCCGTACGTCTGGCTCTCCAACCAGTACTCGAACACCGGGATCGAGTTCCAGCGGATCGGCTCGTTCATCGACATCGACGAGTTCGACCCGAACAACAACTTCATCCCCTTCGAGCCGGATCCGAACAACCAGCCGACCGACCCCGGTCAGATCGGCGGCTTCCCGTTCACCAACGAGATCAACGTCACCGATCCGGACTTCGAGTTCCCCCAGGTCACCCGCTACACCCTGGGCTACGACGTGAGCCTGCCCTGGTACGGCCTCAACCTGACGGCGGAGACGATCTACGCCGACACCCGGAAAGAGGTCAACTTCCAGAACATCAACATCGTGCCCACCGGCGAGACGTACGCCTTCGACGGGCGGCCGCTCTTCGAGCGCCAGGACAACCAGTTCCGGGACGTGATCCTGCTCACCAACACCGAGCGGGGGCGCCAGTGGAACACGGCGCTGAAGCTCACCCATCCGTACCGGAAGGGCTTCTACGGCTCCGTGTCCTGGCTCTACGGCGAGTCCCGCGTGGTCAACGACGGTACCTCGAGCCAGGCCCGGTCCAACTGGCGGTTCAACGAGACCAAGGGCGATCCGAACGAGCCGACCCTCGGCGTCTCGGACTTCGATCCGGGGCACCGGTTCAACGCGTCGATCGCGTACAACTTCGACCTGGGCCCGACCGACCACACCGTGTCGCTGTTCTACAACGCCCAGGAGGGCCGGCCGTACTCGACCATCTTCTTCGGCGACGCCAACGGCGACGGCGAGACCGGGAACGACCTGTTCTACGTTCCGGCCAGCGAGGATGAGGTCATCATCCAGGGCGGGACCTGGGAGCAGCTCGACGCGTACATCCGCGGCGACGACGGGCTGAGCTCGTCCCGCGGCGAGATCGTGGACCGCAACGCCTCGCGAGCGCCGTGGATCCACCAGCTCGACTTCCACTACGCCGTGCGGGTGCCCTTCGGCCGCTTCGAGCCGGAGATCACCCTCGACATCTTCAACTTCGGCAACCTGATCGACTCGGACTCCGGCGTGGTGCGGTTCGCCAGCTTCAGCGCCGTGTCGCCGGTGTCGTTCAACGGCATCGACGAGGCGACCGGCAAGCCGATCTACGGCGTGTCCCGGTTCACCAGCCTGGACCGGCGGTTCGAGGTCGACGACCTGCGCTCGCGCTGGCAGGCGAAGCTGGGTCTGCGCTTCAGCTTCTGAGCGGCGGATCG
>JASFUJ010000434.1:0-4119 GCA_050050355.1 Acidobacteriota bacterium | reverse complement strand
AGCCCCAGGGAGAGGGTGGTTCCCACCAGGAGCGGATCGACCACCTCGCCCAGGGAGTAGAAGACCACCCACTGGGCGGCGGCGATGGCCGCGAAGACCCCGAGGCCGAGGCCGAGGCTCGACCGCCAGAGCGACGCGCTCCCGAACAGCCGGATGTAGATCTTGGCCGCCGTCTCGCTGCTGGCGTACAGCCGCCCCATGAACCCCTTCTTGCGCTCGGCCCGGCCCTCCAGGAACCGGATGATCCCGGCCACCAGGCTCCCGTCGCCGTTGGCCCGGCGCCGGATCCAGACGACCGACGAGACCGCGGCGACCGCCAGCGCGAAGGCGACCCCGCCGGCCAGAGCCGGGCGGCCCAGCAGGAGGGCGCCCACCACCAGGCCGGCCAGGGTGAAGCCCCCCATCACCGCGAAGTGGGCGGTCTGGTCGTAGAGGACCGCCGCGTAGTAGACCCGCTTCGGCACCTTCGGCCGGCTCGATCCGGAGAGGTAGCGCGCCCGGAGCAGCCCACCCACCAGCCGGGCGAAGGGGATCAGGAAGTTGGCGGCGGCGGTGGCCACCAGCGACAGGAAGACCGCCCAGCCGGGCGGCGTGTCGATCACGCGGCGCACCGAAAGCCACTGGCGTCCGCTCCAGAGCACGAGCTGGAGCACGAAGCAGAGGGCGGCGACGGCGACCACCGGAATGCGTGCCTCGCCCAGCCGGGCGCGGACCTCGTGCCACCCGACCTCGGCGACCAGCCGGTTCAGCAGGTAGACCGCCACGGCCAGGACCGCCATGCCCACCAGCCGGCGGACCCACGGGCCGGCGCCGCCGCGCACCTGCCGAGGACCGCCACCGGCCACCCCAGAGAGGAAGGTCTCCAAAGCTCAGGGACCGGCGGCGCGAACGGCTTCGCTCACCTGGTCGGAGTACCTGGCGAAGTTGTCCCGGAACATCCGGGCCAGCCTCCCGGCCTGGCGGTCGTACTCCTCCGGGTCGCTCCAGGTCTTGCGCGGGGTCAAGAGCGCGTCCGGAACGCCGTCGACGCGGACCGGGACGGCGAGACCGAAGATCGGGTCGACCCGCGTCTCGACGCGGTCGAGCTCGCCGGAGAGGGCCGCGCGCACGATCCGCCGGGTGTGGCCGATGGCGATCCGGTGACCGGTCCCGTACGGGCCGCCGGTCCACCCGGTGTTCACCAGCCAGACCTTGGAGCCGTGGCGCTCGAGCCGCTCGCCGAGCATCTCGGCGTAGACGCCGGGGTGGAGCGGCAGGAACGGGGCACCGAAGCAGGCGCTGAAGGTGGCCTTGGGCTCGGTGACGCCGCGCTCGGTGCCGGCGACCTTGGCGGTGTAGCCGGACAAGAAGTGATACATGGCCTGCTCGGGAGTGAGGCGGGCGATGGGCGGCAGCACGCCGAACGCGTCCGCGGCCAGGAACAGCACGTTCTTCGGATGTCCGCACCGGCCGGTCAGGTCCACGTTGTCGAGCTGATCGATGGGGTAGGAGGCGCGGGTGTTCTCGGTCTTCGACTCGTCGTCCAGGTTCAGCACCCGCGTCTGGCTGTCGTAGACCACGTTCTCCAGGATCGTTCCGAAGCGGCGCGTGGTGGCGAAGATCTGAGGCTCGTGCTCCGGGTCGAGGCGGATCACCTTGGCGTAGCACCCACCCTCGATGTTGAAGACTCCGTCGTCGGCCCAGCCGTGCTCGTCGTCGCCGATCAGGGTCCGCTCCGCGTCGGCGGAGAGCGTGGTCTTGCCGGTGCCGGACAGGCCGAAGAACAGCGCCGCGTCGTTCCGGTCCCTGCCGTAGTTGGCGCTGCAGTGCATGGACAGCACGCCCTCCTCCGGCAGCGCGTAGTTCATCACGCTGAAGATGCTCTTCTTGATCTCGCCAGCGTACTCGGTGCCCCCGAGGAGCGCCATGCGCTCGGCGAAGCTCACCACGATGAACGTGGGGGAGTTGGTGCCGTCGGTCTCCGGGTCGGCCTTCAGGCCCGGCAGGTCGACGACCGTGAACTCGGGCTCGAAGTCCCGGAGGATGCCGCCGTCGTGCTCCCTCACGAACATGTTCCGGGCGAACAGGCTGTGCCACGCGTACTGGGTGACGATCCGCACCCGCAGCCGATGCTCCGGGTGGGCGCCGGCGTAGCCGTCGAACACGAACAGGTCCACGTCGGCGGCGTAGTCCCGGACCTTCTCCAGCAGGCGCCCGTAGTGCTCCGGGGAGATCGGCTGGTTGACCTCGCCCCACCAGACCCGGTCGCCGGTCCGCTCGTCGCGCACGGTGAACTTGTCCCGGGGGGAGCGGCCGGTGTGGGCGCCGGTCTCCGCCACCAGGGGACCGGAGTGGGCCAGCTCGGCCTCGCCGCGGGCCAGGGCCTGCTCGTAGAGGCGCGCAGGCGACAGGTTCCACCACACGGTGCGCGCCCGATGGATCCCGACGGTCTCCAGTCCGTGGCGGCTGACGTGGGGGCCTCGATTCTCCATGGAGGCGATTCTACTCATCACGGTCATGACGCACCTCGCTCCTCGGGATCGGTGGATCGGCCGGCGAGCAGGATGTCGGCCACCACGCTCGCCATGGCCCGGATCCCGACCGGGACGGAGCCGTCCGCGGCCCGGAAGGTGGGCGTGTGGAGCGCCCCCGATTCGGTTCCCGGCTCGACCACGCCGAGCCGGAAGTAGACCCCGGGAACCTCGTCGGCGAAGAAGGCGAAGTCCTCCCCGGCCATCGAGGGCTCCGGCGTGACCACCCGGTCGGCCCCGAGCACTCGCTCGAAGGTCCGTCGCGCCCGGGCGGTCAGGTCCGGATCGTTGATCGTCGGCGGCGCCTGGTTCCGGTAGTCGAGGGTGAACGAGCCGCCGCCGGCGCGGGTGATCCCGTCCAGGATCTCGCCCATGCGGCGCTCCACGGTGGCCTGGATCTCCCGGTCGTAGGTGCGGACGGTCCCCTCCAGCCGGACCTGGCCGGGGATGATGTTGAACCGCTCACCGCCGCGGATGATCCCCACCGTGACCACGCTCGGCTCCAGGGCCGGCAGGTTGCGGGAGCGGATGGTCTGGAGCGCCGTGACCGCCTGGGCGGCCATGACCACCGGGTCGATCGACAGGGACGGGTAGGCGCCGTGGGCCTGCTTTCCCTGGATGATCGCGACGAAGTGGTCGACCGACGCCATGGTCGGACCGGGATTGACCCCCACCTGGCCGACCGCGAGATCGGGGAAGGAGTGGAGGCCGAAGATCGCGTCCGGCCGCGGGAAGCGCTCGAACACGCCCTCGTCCAGCATCAGCTCGGCACCCCCCTCTTCGCCCGGCGGCGGACCCTCCTCGGCCGGCTGGAACAGGAAGACCACCGTCCCGGGGAGCTCGTCGCGGAGCGACGCCAGCACCGCCGCCGTGCCCAGGCCGACCGACGTGTGGACGTCGTGGCCGCAGGCGTGGGCGACGCCCACCTCCTGCCCCAGGTACGTGGTCCGCTCCGTCGACGCGAAGGGTAGATCGGTCTGCTCGGTGACCGGGAGGGCGTCCATGTCGGCCCGCACCGCGACCACCGGCCCCGGCCCGGCGCCTTCGAGCACGCCGACCACGCCGGTGTGGGCGACCCCGGTCGTCACCTCGAGCCCGAGCTCCCGGAGATACCCGGCGACCAGGGCAGCGGTCTCCGTCTCCCGGTTGCCCAGCTCCGGATTCCGGTGGATGCGGTGGCGAATCTCGATCATCTCCGGGCCCACCCGCTCCACGGCCCGCTCGATCCGGCGGTCGATCTCCCGGTCCGGGGCGCCGGCCGCGGGAGCCCCCGGGGACTGCGCGGCGAGCGGCGCCCGGATCGGCAGGAGCCCTGCGAGCACCAGACCGGCGAGCGCGGTGGCGCGAAGGATGGACGGACGAGCGCGGCGGCTGCGAGAGAGAATTCGGCGCATCGGTGTCTCCTCGGTGTTCGTCCGACTCTACCCCGGCAAGGAGCTGACCGAAACGATATGATCGCTCCGCCGGCCCCGACCGGCGTCCTCTGTGCACCCGACTCCAGGATTCGACCCCACCCGGAGGTAGAGCGTGAACATCGAAGACCGCAAGATTCTCATGCTGGGCGGTTCCGGCCTCGTGGGTATGGCCGTCTGCCGGAATATGTTGGAAC
>JASFUJ010000433.1:0-4126 GCA_050050355.1 Acidobacteriota bacterium | reverse complement strand
CGCGCAGCCGGGTGACCCGGTCCACGTCGTTGGCCAGGTCGCGCACCGAGGTGACGCCGGCGGCCAGGTGCAGCAGGCCGTCCTGCGGCGAGGCGTGGACGTGCAGGTCCCAGAGGCCGGGGAGGAGGGTCCTGCCCCCGGCGTCGATGCGCTCCGCCCCCTCCGGGATCTCCACGTCCCCGTCCGGTCCCACCGCGGTGATCCGGTCGCCCTCGACCAGGACGGTCCGGCCCGGCGCGACCTCGCCGGTCGAAGGATCGAACACGTCCGCCCCGACCACGGCGAGGGCCGCCGGCGCCCTGCCCAGGCGCTTCGGGAGCGAGGCGAAGAACGCCTGCTCCGCCCGGCGGTCCGCCGCGGCCAGGATCTCCGCCACCGGCTCCCAGCCTTCGGGGATCACGGTGAACCAGCCGTCCAGAACGGCGAAGAAGCCGCCGTCCGCGTCCAGCCAGAGGGTGCTCGGCGTGAAGCCCAGGCCGGTGATCGCCACGTGGGTGAGGGTCTCGCTCCGGTCCCCGACTCCGACCTGGCGGGTGCCCAGCACGTCCAACCGGGCCTCGCCCTCCGGCAAGAGCGGCAGCGCGTGCCCCGGCACCGTCATCAGCGCCCGGGCGAGGAGCGCCTGCTCGGGTGCCCCGGAGTCGGCGCTGAGGTAGAACGCCGGTCCGTCGATCGTGCGCTCTCCGGAGCCGTCGGTGGTGCTCCACCGGGCGGTGGCGCCGTCCCGGACGAAGCTCTCCTCGACGGGCGCCTTCAGGTAGTCGTGGCCGACGGTTTCGATCCGGGTCCCAATCCGGGTCCCAATCCGGGTCGGGCGGCCGTCGCCGCCGTACGTGATCCGGGTCGTCAGGTCGGGGCCGCGGCCCCGGTCGTTGAACTCCGCATGCCAGACCTCCGTCCGCCCGTCTTCCTCGTCGATCTCCCGGAGGGTGATCTCCCCGGCGGGGTTGCCCTGGATCGAGAGGACCCAGCGCCGGTCGGGGGGATCGGGGGCGGGGTCCTCGGCGTGGAGCTGGAGCGGTACGAGGACGGAGAGGGAGACGACGAACGCGAGCGTGAACCGGATGGGGCGCATGGCGGAGCCTCCTCGGGAGTGACGAGTGGAGCCTACCGGGGTGGCGGCGGGTGGGGCAACGAGGAGGCGGAACCCGCTGGGTGGAGGGCTTCGCCGGACGTTCGCCGGGAGCGCTCCCGGATGGCTCCCTCGGCGGCTGGACTGCGACCGGCGAGGGACCATCCGGGGCACTCCTCGGGGCGGCGGTCGGTGCCGTACCGGGTGGAAAAACTCTCCTCGGCGTTCGCCGGGAGCATGCAGGGGCGCGGGCGCCCCCTACCTCCCCGCGAGGGGAGGAAGGGGGACGGGGGGTTTGGAGGGGCGATCCAGTCAGTTCGCCGGGATGTCCAGCACCTGGCCGGCGCGGATGCGGTCGCTGCCCATGGAGTTGACCGCCCGGATCCGGTCGACGCTGATGCCGTGCCTCCGGGCGATGCGCCAGAGGGTGTCGCCCCGCTGGACCCGGTACGCACGCACCGCCGGCTGCAGCCGGTCCTCGGGCGACGCCTCCCCCCGCTCGACCCGGGCCACGTAGTCCATGTACGGCGCCGGGAACAATGCCACGTGGTAGTGGGGCGGGCGGCGCTCCCGATTGGCCTCGAGCAACCCTTCGGCCTCCAGGTTGTAGAGCACCCCTTCCGCCCACCCGCGGCAGCGGCGGCTCCAGGGCAGGCGCAGGTCCATGGCCATCCCGGTGGGATGCACCGAGCGGGACGAGGCGTTGCGGGGCTGGCGCGTCCGCGGCCGGGTCAGGCTGGTGACCACCAGCGGCTCGCGGCAGACCTCGTGGAAGCGCTTCCCGAAGCGCTCGAGGAAGGTCCGGACCTCGGGCCGCGCATAGGGGAACCGCACCCCTTCCTTCACCTGGTAGTCCCCGTTGCCCCGGATCTCCACCAGGTAGCCCAGGTCGACGAAGCGGATGACCTGGGCCGGGGTCTCCAGGTAGGTGTAGCGGTGGTGGTCGGCTTGCCGGTTCTGGCGGTCCAGGCTGCCCGGGGTCGGGCGCAGGCTCTGGGCCTCGGCGGTGCCTCCGCCGCCGAAGAGTCCGAGGACCCCGAAGGCCACGAGAGCGCCGGCCAGAAGGACGAACGGGGTGCGGTGGGCTGGGCGGGCGAATCCGAGCTTCGACTTCATCAGTCCCCTCAGGTCAGGCTCTCGAGCGATTCCCCGTCCGGACGCTCGGCTGGACCCTGCCGGTCGGCTCCCGGCCTGCCGTGCGCCCGCGGCGGAGCTCAAATCAACAGACGGCGGCCGATTATACACGTTGGAGCGAAGCTTCACGGGCCGCCTGTGCAACCCCCTAACAGCTCACGATCTCGACCGGGTAACCGATGAACAGCCCCGTTTCGATCACTCCGGGGATCGCGGCGAGATCCGCCTCCAGGGTGTCCGGGATGTCGCCGAAGCGGGCGTCGAGGATCAGGTTGCCGCTCTCCGTGATCACCGGGCCGTCCTTGCCACCGGCCGGGCGCAGCACGATCTCGGCGGCGCCCAGGGCCACCAGACGCTCTTCGACCAGGTGCAGGGCGGCGGGGTGGGTCTCCACCGGCACCGGGAACCGCTCGCCCAGGCGGTCGACGCGCTTCGAGCCGTCCACCAGGATCAGGGTCTCGGCCTGGCTGGCCATCACCAGCTTCTCCCGGAACATGGCGCCGCCCCGCCCCTTGATGAGCCGGACCGGACCGTTCGGGCGGCTCCGGTCGTCGACCTCGTCGGCGCCGTCGAAGCCCCACTCCGGGCGCACCTCGGAGAGGCCCGCCGTGGGGATGCCGACGGCGGCGCACACCTGGGCGACCTCGACGGAGGTGGGCACGGCGGTGATCGCCAGGCCCTCCCGCGCCACCCGTGCGGCGATGGCGTGGATCGCCACGAAGGCGGTGGAGCCGGAACCCACCCCGATCACCTGGCCGTCGCGGACGCGCTCGGCCACGCGCTCTGCCACGGCCTCCTTCTCCTCCCGGTTCAGGATCGCTCCCGTCCACTCCCGGTATCGCTCGACGGTGGTCCACTCCATGGCGGTCTCCTGTTCAGTCAGGGCGGCGATCGGCATCCGCGCCGGATCGCCCGCTCAGGGTGCGGCCGGGCCGAGGACGACGGCGTTCAGGAACAGCCGGTCGGCCCCGCGCCAGTAGCCGCGGAAGTTGACGTCCTCGGCGAACGCGATCACCCGCCCGCGGCCGACGCGCTCGTCGTAGGCGAACACGGCCCCCGGCAGACGCTCCAGGCTCTCGGGCCAGGCGTGGCCGGAGAGCAGCAGGGGACGCTCGGCGCCGTGCCCTGTCTCCGCCTCGGCCTCGGCGTAGGCGACGGCGACCCGGCGGCCGGCCGACGGCGGCCCGGCCGGCGGCAGGAGGATGCGGGACGAGTCCACCAGCAGCGGCAGCTCGGTGGACCGCAGGCCGGCGGTGAGCCAGACCTTCGGGTCGACCGCGCCCCGGAGGATCGCCCCCGGGACCGTGTAGCGCACCGGCTCCGCCGACCCGTCCGGAGCCGGCCGTTCGTCCTCCCGGTCCTCTCCGGCCGGCCCGGCCTGCTCCTCGTACCAGGACCGGAGCCCGGTCAGCTCGAGGCCGGTGCGCACGAAGTCGACGCCCGCGGCGATCGCCACCAGGGTGCCGCCGTCCTGCACCCAGCGCCCCAGGCGCTCGCGACCGCCCTCCCCCAGCTCGTCCGCCAGCGCACCGGCCGAGAACAGGTCCGGCACCACCAGGGTGTCGAAGTCGGCGATCGAGGTTCCGGCGACGGCGTCCACCTGGAGGACGGTCACCGGGAGCCGGTACTGACGGTCGAGGGTGTACCAGGCCCAGCCGAAGGAGTAGGGGTGCACCGGGGTGCCCGCGAGGAGAGCGATCTCGGTCGGCCGTGCGGCGATCGCCGAGCCGGTCCCCAGGGCGGAGACGCCCTCCCCGCGCGGCTCTCCGCCGGGGTTGTTCACCGCGTCCGCCAGGCCGGTGCCGACGGCCCGGACCGCCGTACCGTACTCGGCCCCCAGCGCGCGGACCGCGTCGAAGATCTCCCGCTCGCTCGCACCCCGACGCTGCCGCGAGCGCACCACGACGGTGCCGCTCGGAA
>JASFUJ010000432.1:0-4127 GCA_050050355.1 Acidobacteriota bacterium | reverse complement strand
AGGCCGCGCCCGACGTGCCCGCCCAGGGGGCGGTGCTCGAGGCGCGCAAGGAGGTGGGCCGGGGCACCGTCGCCACGGTGCTGGTGCAGAACGGCACCCTCGAGGTGGGCGACTCCTTCGTCTGCGGCGCCACCTTCGGCCGCGTCCGCTCGATGGTCAGCGACGTCGGCGAGCGCCTGAAGCAGGCCGGACCGGCGACCCCGGTCGAGGTCTCCGGCTTCTCCGACGTGCCGGCCGCCGGCGACCTGCTCCAGGCGGTCGCCGACGAGTCGAAGGCGCGCGAGATCGCCGAGTACCGCCAGGAGCAGCTCCGCAAGAAGGACCTCCAGCCGACCAAGGGCAAGCTCTCCCTCGACCAGCTCTTCGACCGCATCCAGGAGGGCGAGGCCAAGGAGCTGCCGGTGGTGATCAAGGCGGATGTGCAGGGCTCGGTCGAGGTCCTCCGGGACGCCCTGGTGAAGCTGAGCACCGACAAGGTCCAGGTGGAGGTCATCCACTCCGGCGTCGGCGCCATCTCCACCAACGACGTGCTCCTCGCCTCCGCCTCCGACGCGATCATCGTGGGCTTCAACGTGCGACCCGAGCGCAACGCCACCGAGCTCGCCGAGAAGGAGGAGGTGGAGATCCGCCTCCACACCGTGATCTACGAGATCACCGACGAGATCAAGAAGGCGATGCTCGGGCTGCTCGAGCCCGAGTTCGAGGAGGTCAGCCGGGGCCGCGCCGAGGTCCGCGAGATCTTCAAGGTGCCGAAGATCGGAACGGTGGCCGGCTGCCACGTGGTCGACGGCGTCATCCCGCGCAACGCCCAGGTGCGCCTGCTGCGCGACAACGTCGTGGTCTACACCGGGAAGATCGACTCCCTGAAGCGGTTCAAGGACGACGTCTCCGAGGTCCGGAGCGGATTCGACTGCGGCATCTCCCTGGAGGGCTTCCAGGACGTCAAACCGGGGGACGAGATCGAGGCCTTCGTCCGCGAGGAGGTGGCGCGAACCCTGTGACGCCGCCGCCGGGCGGCGTCACGGCATCCGGTCCGCCCCGCGCGGCCGGCCGCGCTCTGTCATGGTCGTCGGGATCTCCACATTCGAGCTCCACCTGCCCGCCTGCCGCAGCCTCAAGGGCAAGCGGAAGGTGGTCAAGGGGCTGATCGACCGGATCCACGCCCGGTTCCGGGTGTCCGTCGCCGAGACGGACTTCCACGACCTCCGGCAGCGCGCGGAGATCTCCGTGGCGATCGTCTCCCGGAGCGAGCACGACGCCCGGCGCATGCTGGACGAGATCCGCACGCTGGTCGACGGGGTCGAGCCCGACGCCTTCGTCACCCACTGGGATCCGCAGATCCTGGAGGCCGCCCCATGAGCCGCCGCACCGACCGCGTCGCCGACCTGGTCCGGGCCGAGCTGTCCCGCCTGATCCTCCAGGAGATGGGCGACCCGCGGGTCGAGCTGGCCAGCATCTCCGCGGTCGACGTCAGCCCGGACCTGCACCACGCCAGGGTGTCCGTCTCGGTGCTCGGGGAGGCGGGCCGCCGGGAGGCGGTCGAGGCCCTGCAGGGAGCCCGCGGCTTCCTGCGCTCCCGGCTGGCGTCCAAGCTCCAGCTCAAGCACACCCCGGAGCTGCAGTTCGAGCTCGACCGGGGCGCCGAGCACAGTCAGCGAATCTCCCAACTGTTGGAGAGCCTCCATGTCGACGACGAAAGCACCTGAAGCGCTGCTCACCAAGATCCGGCAGGGCAACCGCTTCCTGATCACCGGCCACGTGAACCCGGACGGCGACTCCCTGGGATCCTCCCTCGGCCTGGCGCGCCTGCTGCGCGGCATGGGCAAGGGGGCCCTGATCTGGTTCCGGGACCCCCTCTCCGGCGTCTACGCCGACGTTCCGGGCGTCGAGAGGATCCACCACGGGGAGGAGGCGCCGGCAGGCTATCCGGACAAGTTCGACTCCGTGATCGCCCTCGAGTGCCCGAGCCTCGACCGGTCCGGCCTCGACGAGCCCCTGGGCGGCGGCCTGCCGCTCCTCAACATCGACCATCACCTGGGCAACCAGCACTACGCCCAGGTGAACTGGGTCGACAGCGCGGCCCCCTCCGTGGGCGTGATGATCTACCGGCTGGCCCGGAGCCTGAACACGGCCGTCGACCCCGAGACCGCCAACGTGCTCTACATGACCATCCTCACCGACACCGGCGGCTTCCGCTTCTCGAACGCCACCGAGGCCGCCTTCGAGGCGAGCGCCGAGCTGGTCCGCGAGGGCGCCCAGCCGGAGCTGGTCTCCCAGTGGATCTACGAGAACCGGCCCGTGACCGGGCTCCGCCTTCTCGCCGAGATGCTCCAGAGCCTGGAGCTCCACGAGGACGGCCGGGTGGCCAGCGCCCTGGTCACCCGGAAGATGATGCAGCGGGCGGGCGCCGGGCCGAGCGACACCGAGGGCCTGGTCGACTACCCGCGCACGGTCTCCGGCGTCGAGGGCGTGGCCCTGCTGCGCGAGCAGGAGGACGGCGACACCAAGGTCTCGCTCCGCAGCCGGGGCGAGGTCGACGTGGAGAAGGTGGCCCGCAAGCACGGCGGGGGCGGCCACAAGAACGCGGCCGGCTTCGTGATGGACGGGGCGCCGGAGACCAACCGGGACCGGGTGGTCTCCGCCCTCGCGGAGGCGCTGAGCTGAGCCGATGCACGACGGACTGCTGCTGATCGACAAGGACCCCGGGTTCACGTCCCACGACGTGGTCCAGAAGGTGCGCAACCTGGTGCGGCAGAAGAAGGTCGGCCATTGCGGCACCCTCGACCCCAGCGCCACCGGGCTGCTCCTGCTCACCCTCGGCAAGGCCACGCGGCTGACCCGGTTCCTGATCCGGGCGCCGAAGGTCTACGAGGGCACCGTCCGCTTCGGCGCGGTCACCGACACCTACGACGCCACCGGCGAGGTCACCGCGGAGCGCTCGACCGAGGGGCTGACCCGGGAGGCCGTGGCCGAGGCGATGGCCGGGCTCGAGGGGACCATCGAGCACGCCGCGCCCCCCTACTCCGCCAAGAAGGTCAAGGGCAAGAAGCTCTACGAGCTCGCCCGACAGGGGGAGGAGGTCCCCCGGGAGACCAAGCAGGTGACGGTCTACGAATTCAGCCCCCAGGGCGACCTCGAGCGGGGCGACGCGGATGCGGACGACGGCGGAGCGCCGCGGATCGGCTTCCGCCTCGGCTGCGCCTCGGGCACCTACG
This sequence comes from Acidobacteriota bacterium, assembly GCA_050050355.1. Classification (GTDB taxonomy): domain Bacteria; phylum Acidobacteriota; class Thermoanaerobaculia; order Multivoradales; family DATKCC01; genus JASFUJ01. Next base: position 912 of record JASFUJ010000432.1, on the reverse strand, counting down.
CCCGGACCCTGGCCCACGACCTGGGCCGGGCCGTCGGCTGCGGCGCCCACCTGGGCTCGCTGCGGCGCATCAAGATCGGCCCGTTCGAGCTGGCGTCCGCCGTCACCATCGAGGAGCTCGGCGAGCGCCTCCGGCGAGCGGTCACGGAGGTCGGCGAGGACGCCACGGTCCGGTCGCTCGACGACCTGGCTCCCGTGCTCGGCGACGCCTGGATCCCGTTCGACGCCATCCCGCTCCCCTTCGACCGGATCGTCACCGACCATCAGCAGGAGGAGCGGGTGCGCCACGGCCAGACGGTCCTGGTGCGGGAGATGGCCGGCGAGGAGGGGGACTGGATCAAGCTGATGAACCGGCGCGACGAGCTCATCGCGGTCGGAACCGTCATCGAGAGGATCGGCGAGCGCGGGGTGGGAATCATCCAGCCCCGCGTCGTCTTCAAGTGAATCACCGAGTGGCTCTGCCCCGCGAACGCGGAGTCACGCCGCGTGGTACAGTTCGCGGATCAGAAGACGAGGAGAAGGCTTTGGACACGCAAGAGAAGCAGCAGATCATCGAAGAGTACAAGGTCCACGACAGTGACACGGGCTCTCCCGAGGTCCAGGTGGCGATCCTGACGCACCGGATCAACGAGCTCACCGAGCACTTCAAGACCCACAAGCAGGATCACCACAGCCGGCGCGGCCTGTTGAAGCTGGTGGGCCGTCGCCGCCGGCTGCTCGACTACCTCAAGAAGAAGGACGTCGAGCGCTACAAGCAGACGATCGGACGCCTCGGAATCCGGAAGTAGCCCCACCCGAACCCATCGGGCTCGACAGGAGCCGAGCCGGCTCCGGGCCGGGCTCACCCGGCCCCGGGGCCTCCCCCGCCCGGCTCCCGTTCACCGACCGCCGCCCCTCCCCATCGCGCGACCCC